>NZ_JBGLYN010000059.1:0-40502 GCF_047304045.1 Variovorax sp. Varisp85 | reverse complement strand
TTTCTCCCCCCGCGGCGCCGCCGCGGGGGGGGGCCGCCGGCGGCGGGCCCGGGGCGGGGGGGGGCGGGCCCCCCCCCCCCCCCCCCCCCCCGCCGGTGCACCGCCAGAACGATGGCGAGATGCGGGAGCAGGTTGCGGTCCATTCATGCATCATATTGCATAGTGCATTCAATTTGACCCATCTAGTCGATGAGTGGCAATGCTGGGACAGTCACGCCATGCCTTCAAGGCAACCCTTCCACCCTCAAGGAGCCAGCCTCATGTCCATCCCCGTCAGCATCTCTTCGCAAACCCGCCAGACCTGGTTCATCACCGGCGCCGCCTCCGGCTTCGGCCACGCCTTCGCCGAGCACGCGCTCGCGCGGGGCCACAACGTGGTCGCCACCGCCCGCGATGCCGGCCGCCTCGCCGACCTCGTGGCGCTGGCGCCCGAACGCGTGCTGGCCACGCCGCTCGACGTGGACGTGGCCGGCGCCGCCGAAGCCGCCGTCGAAGCTGCGGTGGCCCGCTTCGGCCGCATCGACGTGCTGGTCAACAACGCGGGCTACGGCGTGGTCGGCGCGCTCGAGGAAACCTCCGACGCCGATCTGCGCGCGCTGATGAACACCAACTTCTTCGGTGCCATGGCCGTCACGCGTGCCGCGCTGCCGGTGCTGCGTGCGCAGAAGTCGGGCGCCATCGTGAACATATCGAGCCTTGGCGGACAGCTGTCGTTCGCGGGCTTCAGCGCGTATTCGGCCTCCAAGTTCGCGCTGGAAGGCGCCTCGGAAGCGCTGGCGCAGGAGGTCGCTCCCTTCGGCATCAAGGTGCTGATCGTCGAGCCGGGCCAGTTCCGCACCCAGCTCGCGGGCAGCGGCATGCGCCACATGCCGGTGATCGAGGCCTACCAGCCGGTGGTGGGCGCCACGCGCGAGTTCGCGCACAGCATGCACAACACGCAGGCCGGCGATCCGCGCAAGGCCGCGGCGGCCATCGCGAAGGCGCTGGAGGCCCGGCACACGCCGCTGCGGCTGCAACTGGGCGGCGATTCGGTCGACGCGGTGCGGGCCCATGCGCAGGCGATGCTCAAGGAAATGGAAGCCTGGGAAGCCGTGAGCCGCAGCACCGACTTCGACACAGCCGCCTGAAGGCAGGCGTCAGGCCAGCGGCAGTTCGATGGTGGCCGCTAGCGGCACGGTGTCGATGCGCGCCGCGCTGGCCACGATCACCGCTTGCCTGGCCTGCGCCGAGAAGTCCGAGAGCGTGGCCCACAGGCATCGCGTCGAGGGCATGTCCAGGCCGGCCGTCGGCTCGTCGAGCAGGACGAGCGGCCGGCCCGATGCCAGCCCGGCAGCCATCCACACCTTGCGCTTGGAGCCGGTCGAGAGCATGAACATCTTCTTGTCCAGATGCGGGGCCAGCGAGAAGCCGTCGGCGATGGCCTGCCACTTCGCCTCGTCGAAGCCCGCGTCGCCCTCGACGAGCGAAGCCGTGCATTCGCGCGCGCTGAGCTGGTCGAAGCGGTCGGTCAGGGGATCGACGAAGAACACCTGGCGGCGGTACGCCTCCGGCACGGCGTCGAGGCTCGCGCCCGCCAGCGTCAGCCGGCCGGATGCGGGCAGAGTGCCCGCGATCACCTGAAGCAGCGCCGACTTGCCCGAGCCGGTGTCGCCATACAGCAGCGTCACGCCCGGGCCAACGGATGCGTTCCAGTTCGACACCAGCGCGGGCTGATCGGGATAGGCAAACCGCAGCGCATCGATCTGGAGGAGGGGAGAGGATGGGTTCATGGTCGCGCCCGACTTTATCAAGCGACGCGTACGAAACCCGCCCGGCGCCCCCGGGCCATGGCTACCATTCGGCTCCATGAAAAAGCTGCTGCTGCTTACGCTGTCGTTCGCCGTCCCCGTGCTCGCCGCGCCCTCGGCCCAGGTGTTCGACGCCGTGAAAAAACCCGAATCGCTCGATGCGCAATGGCGCGCGCGCCTGTGCGCCCTGCTGCCGCAGCCCTGCGACGTGCAGCAACTCGGCCTGTACCGCCCGCGCGGCGCCGCGCCCGGCGACTACGTGGTGCTGTCGGCCGAGCCGCTGGCCATGGCGCGCATCAAACGCAGCACCGATGCGGCGGGCTGGCAGCTCGACCGCCTCCACGATTTCTCGGGCTACGTGCAGTCCCTGAAGAAAGACAGCGGCGCCGAGCAGCCCGAGGCGCGCCTGTCGCTCGCGCCCGCGCTCTATCCGCTGGCCGAAGGCAAATGGGCCGTGGCAGTGCTGCAGACCGTGTCGGAGATGTACTCCGGCGGCGGCGCCTCGTTCGACACCGCGGACTTCGTGCCGCTGGAAGGCGGCAAGGCGGTGCATGAGGACATTCCGTTCTCGTGCTTCAAGATGATCCGCGCCTGCTTCAGCGAGAAGGAATACAAGACCTCGAAGCACTGCCACGACGAGAGCAACGGCAGTCTGCGCATCGCCTACGGCGAGGCCGCGAAGCCGGGCGCGCCCTACGAGTGGCAGTACACCTGGCTGCAGAGCAAGTGGCCGCAGAACGAGCCGCAGAGCGTCGCGACCACCACGCGCATCCGCTTCACCGCGAAGACCACCGAGCGCGCGGATTTCTGCGGCGGCCCGCAATGAGGCTGTTCAGCGACTGGGCACGGTCGTCGCGCCCACATGCATCGTGCGGCCCGCGCCCAGCCCCGCGGCCACGAGCGCCACGCCCAGCCCGATGAACAGCCACGACGAGGCGCGGAAGCTCCCCGTCCAGCCGTGCAGCAGCCCGGCCACCAGCGGCCCGAAGGCGGCCACCATGTAGCCCACGCCCTGCGCCATACCCGAGAGATGCGCGGCCACGTGCGAATCGGGCGAGCGCAGCACGATCATCGTGAGCGCCAGCGCGAAGGTGCCGCCCTGCGCAATGCCCAGCAGCACGGCCCAGGCCCACACGCCGCCCACACCGCCGAGCGGAGCGAACAGCATCGCCAGCATCGCGCCCACCGTGAGGAGTGCCAGCGCGACCGCCAGGCCGCGCTGGTTGCGCAGCTTCACCGCCAGCGCGGGCACCACGAGGCAGGTCACCACCTGCGTCATGACCGACAGCGACACCACGTAGCCGGCCGTTTCGCTGCCGAGCCCGCGCTCGCGCAATATCGGCGCGAGCCAGCCCATCACGATGTAGGCGAGCGCGGACTGCAGGCCCATGAAGAAAGTGACCTGCCAGGCCAGCCTGTCGCGCCACAGGCCGCGCACCGTGAAGCCCGATTCGCTCGCCACCGGCTTCAGCGGCAGCGCCTGCGGCGCCCAGATCAGCGTGACCAGCGCGGCCGGCAGCGCCCACATCGCGAGCGCCATGGTCCAGCCGCCGCCCAGCGCGTGCTCGATGGGCACCGTCAGGCCCGCGGCGCTGGCCGCGCCGCCGCACACGGCCATGGTGTAGAGGCCCATCATCAGCGCGGCCTGCTTCGCGAAGTCGCGCTTCACGAGGCCCGACAGCAGCACGTTCGACACCGCGATGCCGCTGCCCGCGATGGCCGAGGCGAGGAACAGCAGCGGGATGCTGCCGGTGCCGCGCAGCACCGTGCCGGCCAGGATCAGCACCATGCACGCGAGCAGCGTGCGCTCGGTGCCGAAGCGGCGGCCCAGCCCAGGCGCGAGCGGCGCGAACACACCGAGGCAGACGATCGGCAGCGTGGTCAGCAGGCTCGCGGCCGTGGCCGAGAGCCCGGTGGCCTTGATGATCTCCGGCAGCACCACCGAGAGGCTGGCGAACACCGGGCGCAGGTTGAAGGCGATCAGCACCACGCTGGCGGCGAGCAGGATGCGGCGCGCGAGGGTGGGCGCGGGCGTGGGGCGCGGGGCGGGTTGGCTGTCGACTTCGGCGTCGATCAGCAGGTCGTCGGCCGTGGTGTGGCCTGGGGCGAGCGTAAGCGAGGTCATCGCGTGCCCAGCGCCAGCGCGTTGATCATCGGCGCCATGAAGGCGCGCACCGCCGCGGCGGCCACGTCGGGGTCGCGGCTGGCAATGCCTTCGACGATCGCGCGGTGTGCGGCGTCGTCGGGCTCGGGCAGGTTGGTGCCGCCCATCGAGCTCGCGATCGTCTCCTTGATGTAGCCCGTGATGAAGCGGCAGGTTTCGGCCAGCGCGAGGTTGCCCGATACGTCGACGATGGCGAGGTGAAAGGCGAGGTCGCGCTCGATGAAGCTCGCACCGTTGTCGTTGGCGTCGGGCACGCCGCGCTTGTCGAGCAGGGTGTGGAGGCGGCGCAGGTCGCGCGAGGTGTGGCGCACCGCGGCGAGCCGGGCGGCTTCCACCTCGAGCGCGCGGCGCACTTCGAACTGGTCGCGCAGGCTCGCCAGGCGCAGCTTCTGCAGGCTGGACGAGGGGTCGAAGCCCGAACGAACATAGGTGCCGGAGCCTTGCCGCACTTCGAGCAGCCCGCGCGACACCAGCGTCTTGACCGCCTCGCGCACCGTGCCGCGGCTCACGCCCAGCAATTGCGCGAGCTGAGGCTCGATGGGGATGCGGGAGCCGACGGCCCAGCGGCCGGCAGAGATCTCGGCGCGGATGCTGTCGGCGGCGGTGTCCGCCAGGGAGGTTCGGGGGGCTTGGGCAAGCATCGGGAGGGCCTGGGTCATTCAATGATTGGACGAATTTTGCCGCCAAACAAAGCCCGGACTGTACATGTGGTGGTTGGCCTGGACAGCATCTTTACCAAGCGCCGGCCCTCTCTTCGCGCCCCGAAGCGCGCCGTCCGCGGTCTTTATCGGCGCGCGCTTTTCGTCACCACGCCGGCGCCGCGCACTTCGAGCCGGCGCTGGTCGACCACCTTGCCGCCGGCGTCCACCAGCTCGATCACGTGGCGCCCCGGCCAGGGAAACCACTGCACGCTGTTGCCGCGCTCGAAGGGCTTGCCGTCGATGCGCCACTGCACGCCGCGGCCTTCGGAGTCGAAGCGCACGCGCTGGCGCTGCGGCGGGATGTCGGGGTCGAGCGCGATGATGGTGCCGTCGGCCGGCGCGGTGATGCGCGCCGAGGCGGCGTCGGTCGCCATGCCGGCGTCGAGCGCGAACAGCGTCTGCTCGGTGCCCTGTAGGAACCACTCGCTGCGTGCCGCTTCGAGCGGGTTGCCGTCGGCGCCGTTGCCGAAGCTCACGCGCGCTTCGACGAGGCCGGGCGGCGGCGCGGGCGCGCGGCTGGGCTCGCGCGCGTGCAGGAAGCGCATCACCTCGGCCCACACCGGCGCGGCGCCGCTGGTGCCGCTCACGTCCCACATCGATTCGCCGCTGGCGTTGCCGACCCACACGCCCACCGTGTAGCGCTGCGACCAGCCCACGGCCCAGTTGTCGCGCATGTCCTTGCTGGTGCCGGTCTTCACGGCGGTCCAGAAGCGGGTGGAAAGGATGCTGTCGAGGCCGAAGGTGCGGGTGCGCGCGTTGGGGTCGGAGAGGATGTCGCCGACGATGAAGGCGGCGCGCGGGTCGAGCATCGGCGGCTTCGATCTTTCGGCCGGGACGGGTGGCCGCATGGTCAGCGTCGTCGTGCCGTAGCGCCCGCCGTTGGCCAGCATGCGGTAGGCATTGGTGAGTGACAGCAGCGACACCTCGGCGCTGCCGAGCGCGAGGCTGTAGCCGTAGTAGTCGCCGCTCTCGCGCAGTGGCAGGCCGGCGGCGCGCAGCTCGCGCGCGAAGGCTTCGGGCGACACCATCACCAGCGTGCGCACGGCCGGCACGTTGAGCGAGGCGGCCAGCGCGGTGCGCGCCGACACCGGGCCCTTGAAACGGCGGTCGTAGTTCTGCGGAATGTAGAGGCCGCTGGCGGTGCTGATCTGCGCCGACGAGTCCTCGATCAGCGAGGCCGCGGTGATGCGCCGCTCGGCAATCGCCTGGCCATAGAGCAGCGGCTTGAGCGTGGAGCCGGGCTGCCGCAGCGCGGTCACGCCATCGACCTCGGCCGCCTGGCTCAGCGGGCCGGAGGAGCCGACCCAGGCAAGCACCTCGCCGGTCGTGTTGTCAAGCACGACGAGCGCGCCGTCTTCCACGTGGCGCTCGCGCAGTTCGCGCAGGTGGCGCTGCAGCGTGTCCAGCGCAAAGCGCTGCAGCGCCGCGCGCAGCGTGGTGCGCACACCGGTTTCCTTGCTGTCTTTCTCCCTCCCCCTCTGGGGGAGGGCCGGGGTGGGGGCTGCCACCGCATTCGCATCCCGAATCTCGCGCAGCACGCGCCGAGCCGCATGCGGCGCAATCCCTTCGTTCGTCTCGAAGGCGCGCCGCTGCACCGCTGCGCTCGTGAACATGTCGAGTGCCTCGCAGTCGACCTTCTGCTGCGGCTCCATCGCGCGCAGCACCTCGCAGGCGCGCTGCGCCACCACGGCAGGCTTTGCATTCGGCGCGCGCACCAGCGCCGAGGCCACGGCGGCCTCGCGCGCATCGAGCCCGCTCGGTGCCTTGCCGAACAGCGTGCGCGAGAGCGCGTCGATGCCCACGATCTCGCCGCGGAACGGCACGGTGTTGAGGTAGGCCTCCAGGATCTGGTCCTTGCGCCAGTTGCGCTCCAGCTGCGCGGCCGCCACTGTCTGGCCGATCTTCTGCGTGAAGCTGCGTCCGCCAGAGGCGCGGCGCAGGTCGTCGTCGAGCAGGCCCGATAGCTGCATCGTGATGGTCGAGGCGCCGCGCGTGCGCGTGTTCCACACGTTGGCCCAGGCCGCGGCCGAGACCGCGCGCCAGTCGATGCCGCTGTGTTCGTAGAAGCGCTTGTCCTCGCTCAGCACCATGGCCGTGCGCAGCGCGGGCGACACGTCGGCCAGCGCGGTCCACCGGCCGCGCCGCACGGTGGGATCGGTGCGCACGCGCTGCAGCAACTCGCCGTTGCGGTCGAGCACCTCGGTGTCGGACGAGCGGAAGTCGCGCTTGACTTCTTCGAAGCTCACGAGGGCCCAGGCCGGATGGACGCAGGCCGCCGCCAGCAGGGCTGCGGCGAGGGCCTTGCGGGCGGGAACGAAGAGGGGCGCGGATTGCATCGAAAAGGTCGGTGTCCGGAAGCGTGGGCGCCGACATTCTCTGCGATGCACCACGGGAACGGCGCCTACTCCGCGACGGGCGGCTTGCCGCCTTGCGGGCATGAAGACTTCAGCCCAAAGTTCTCGCCATGTTCCACATCCGGTAACCAACTTCACACAAGCGCTTCACTGGAGAAACCCGATGCGTACCGGCGTGGCCTTCAATGCAGTACCGGCTCGCAGGAGGCGAAGCCCGGTTCCACAAACACTCCAAGGAGAACTCACATGACGAAGACATTGGCGATCCTGCTGGCCGCGTCGGCCATCCTGGCCGGCTGCGTGGTCGCGCCTTACGACCGCCCGCCGCCGCGCGGCCACTACTACGGCGACCGCGACCGCGACGGCGTGCCTAACCGCTACGACAGGGACCGCGACAACGACGGCGTGCCCAATCGCTACGACCGCGCCCCGAACAATCCGTACCGCTACTGACTGCCGCAGGCAAAGGCCGCGAAGGCATGGCGCTTCGCGGCCTTTTTCATGAGCACGCGCGGGCCGCTCAGCCCGGCCGGCGCGCCATCAGCGCCCAGATGCCGGCCGCGCCCAGCAGCGAGCCACCCGCGAAGTTGAAGCGCCGCTGCGCGCGCGGCGATGACAGCAGCCTGCGCGCCGAGCCCGCGAACACCGCATAGAGCGTGGCATTGGTCGCTGCCATCACGACGAAGGTGACGGCCAGCACCCACAACTGGTACGTGACATTGGCCGCCGGGCTGATGAACTGCGGCAGGAAGGCCACGAAGAACACGATGCCCTTCGGGTTCAGCGCCGTCACCAGGTAGGTGTTGGCGAACAGGCGCAGCCGCGAGGCGGGCGCGGCCGGCGCGGCGATTTCGGTGGACGAGATGCCCGCGCGCAGCAGCTTGATGCCGAGGTACAGCAGGTACAGCCCGCCCACCCACTTGACTACCGTGAACCAGAAGGCCGAGGTGGCCAGCAGCGCACCCAGCCCCAGCAGCGACACCACCAGAGCGGTCGAGTCGCCGAGCGCCACGGCCGCCACCAGCGGCACGTTGGCACGGCGCCCGTGCGACATCGAATAGCTGATGACAGTGAGGATGGTCGGCCCCGGAATGACCAGCATGACGGCGGAGGCCGCGACGAAAGCGAGCCAGAGTTCGATAGGCATGGGTTGTGTTCCTGTGTGGCTGTTGGTTGGATGGAGGCTGTCGCTTGTCTTCTATCATGCAGGGCTGTTGCCGAAGCGCAGGGCCGCGCGGGCCTTGGCGCGTTCGGCCTCGACGCCCCGGTCGCGCGGCTCGGCCGTGGTGACCAGCGATTCGATCAGCCGAGCCGCGGTGGCGGCCAATTCATCGACCGCGCGCCCGAAGGCTTCCTCATTGGCCTTGGACGGCACGCTGAAGCCGCTGAGCTTGCGCACGAATTGCAGCGCCGCGGCACGAATTTCCTGCTCGGTGGCGGGCGGCTCGAAGTTGTAGAGGGTCTTGATGCTGCGGCACATGGGTGCTCTCCATTCGACGACGCCATCCAGTCTAGCGAAGGAGGGCCATGGCGTGAGAGTCGTAGTAGATGCCATCGATGTGGCGCAGCACGGGCTCGGCAGCCAGTGCCACCGCCGCCAGCCGCGCATCGTCGCCGTGCACCGACGCCAGCATCAGCCCCACCGGCAGTTCGCCCGGCGCATGGCATGGCAGGCTGAAGGCGCAGCCGTCTAGCAGGTTGATCGCGAAGGTGTTGCGCAGCAGCAGGCCGTTGGCCTTGAAGAAGGCCGCGTCTTCCGCCAGCGCATCGATGGGCGGCGCGACGATGGGCACGGTCGGGCACACCAGTGCGTCGAAGCCTTCGATGGCGCGCTCGACGCGGCCGATCCAGTCGCGCCGGCGGTCCTGCATGGCGATGTAGTCGGCGGCGCGCACCTCGGTGCCGAGCGCGATGCGGGCGGCCACGCGCGCGTCGAAGCCGTCGCGCCTGGCGGCGAAGCGCTCGCGGTGCACGGCGGCGGCTTCCACCGGCGAGAAGCCGCCGGGCGCGTTGACGGTCGCGATCTCGGCGAGTTCGGCCAGCGTGATGTCCACGACCTGCGCGCCCGCCGCCGAGAGCGCCTGCAGCGCGCGGTCGAAGGCGCGCGCCACCGCGGGCTCGATGTCGTCGAACATCAGCGTGCGCGGAACGGCCAGGCGCATGCCCTGCAGCGGACGGCGGCGCACCGCGAGCGGCGCGTCGGCAATGGCGGCATCGGCGATCAGGCAGTCTTCCACGCTGCGTGCCATGGCGCACACCGTGTCGAGCGAGCGCGCGAGCTCGAAGGCGCCCGTGCGCGGCACGCGCGACTGCGTGCTCTTGAAGCCGACCAGGCCGCACAGCGCGGCGGGGATGCGGATCGAGCCGCCCGTGTCCGAGCCCAGCCCGGCCACCGCGAGCCCGAGCGCCACCGACACTGCAGCGCCGGACGACGAACCGCCCGGAATGCGCGGCGTCTGTGCATCGGCCGGGTTGCGCGGCGTGCCGTAGTGCGGGTTGATGCCCACGCCGGAAAACGCGAACTCCGTCATGTTGGTCTTGCCGACGATGGCCGCACCCTGTGCGCGCAGCCGCGCCACGGCGGTCGCGTCGTGCGCCGCCGGCGCTTCGCCCCCGCAGACGGCGGAGCCCGCCATGGTGGTTTCGCCGGCCACGTCGTACAGGTCTTTCACCGACACCGGCAGCCCGGCGAGCGGGGCGGTCTCGACGCCGGCCTTGCGCGCCGCATCGGCATGGCGCGCGGCGGCGCGGGCTGCGTCGGCGTAAAGGCGCGTGAAGACATGCTGTGCAGCAGGCTGTTCAGCCGCTTCGAGCACCTCGTCGATCAGCGCCTCGTGCGACAGCTCGCCGCGCGCGATGCGCTTGCGCAGCGCCGTGATGGTGTTGCCGTTCTTCATCGTCATGCCACCACCGGCAGTGCTTCCACCGCATAGCGATGCACGATGCGGCGCTGCAGCTTCGGGTCGTGCAGCTCTATTTCCATCTGCGTCGCGGGCCGGATGCCTTCGCCCTTGGCGTTGGGCAGCGCGCCCAGTGTGCCGCAGGTCATGAAGAGGCCCTCGGGAACCGCATCGGCACCGGGCATGCCGTCGCGCAGGCCCGCCAGCGGTCGGATCGATGCAAGCGTGCCGCGCTGGTAGTCGACCCAACGGCCGTCCTCCAGGATGCGCGAGCGCAGCTCCAGCGTGTCCTGGTGCGCCTGCACGTCGCGCCAGCGCCAGGCGGTCTCGGCCACGGGCTTGGCGCACATCTGCTTCGACACCGCCACCGAGTAGCTCTCGACCTGCCGGTCGGTGTGGTCCGAGGCCACGCTCAGCCACCACTCGCCCTGCGAGAAGAAGAGCACCGGCTCGGCCTCGCCGGAACTCTGGTCGCCCAGCGCCTCGATGGCGGGCGATTGCGTCAACAGCTGGGCGGCCACCCGGTAGTACAGCGGCACGCTCGAAGGGCGCGGCACGCCGAGCGCGGCCAGCTCTTCGATGTGGTGCTCGATGGCAGCGATGTCGCGCCCGGTCCAGCCCGCGACCACCAGCGCGCGCGGCGCGACGAGGTGCAAGGCGGTGGAGCGCGTGCCGTCGTCGGCGATGCTCTCGCAGGCGAAGCGCAGGCGGGAATTCGTGTTGCTCGTCGTCGTCATCGATCAGCTCTCCAGCGGGCGCTTGGCGGTTTCGCGCGCCACCACCAGGGCGATCAGCGTCACGCACAGTGCGGCCACCACGTAGAACGACACGGCCACCGTGCTGCCCCAGGACTTGAACAGGCTCGCGATGATCAGCGGCGCGAAGCCGCCGCCCACGATGCCCGCCAGCGTGTAGGCCAGCGAGGCGCCCGCGTAGCGCACGCGGCCGGGGAACTGTTCGGTCACGAAGGCGGCCTGCGGGCCGTACATCATCGCGTGGATCAGCAGGCCCACCACCACCGCCGCGCAGATCGCGACCGGGTGCGCGCTGTCCATCAGCACGAAGAACACGAAGGCCCAGACCATGCCCAGCAGCGCGCCGGCGATGTAGACCGGGCGGCGGCCGATGCGGTCGGAGAGACTTCCGAACCACGGCACCGCGATCGCGTTGCAGGCGGCGCCGATCATCGTGGCGGTGAGCGCCAGCGGGCGTGACAGATGCAGCACCGTCGTCACGTAGGTCAGCGTGAACACCACCACCAGCGCATACAGCACGTCGGAGCCGATGCGCGAGCCGCCGGCCACCAGCAGGCGGCGCCAGTGCTGCGTGAGCACTTCCTTGATGGGCGTCTTGGCGGTGGCCTTCTTCTCTTCCATCTCGCGGAAGACGGGCGTCTCGTCCACGCCCCGGCGCAGCCACAGGCCGAACAGCACCAGCGCGACGCTGGAGATGAAGGGAATGCGCCAGCCCCAGCTCTGGAAGTCCTCAGGGCTCAGCCAGGCCGACACGATGGCGATGAAGCCGGTGCCGATCAGCGTGCCGCACGAGGGCCCCACCTGCGTGAACGAGGCATTGCGGCCGCGCTCGTCGGGCTTGCCGTGCTCCATCGACAGCAGCACCGCGCCGGCCCATTCGCCGCCGAGCGCCACGCCCTGCACGAAGCGCAGCGCCACCAGCGCGACGGGTGCCCAGATGCCCCAGTTCGCATAGGTGGGCAGCAGGCCCATCAGGCCGGTGGACACGCCCATGATGACCAGCGTGGCCACCAGCACGAAGCGCCGGCCCAGCCGGTCGCCGAGGTGGCCGAACACCACGCCGCCCAGCGGGCGCGAGATGTAGCCGACCGCGTAGGTCGAGAACGCGAGGATGGTGCCGGTGAGCGGGTCGAACGAGGGGAAGAACACCGCGTTGAAGACCAGCGCCGCCATGATGTTGTAGACGGTGAAGTCGTACCACTCCAGCGTGGTGCCGATGGAGCTGGCCATGGCCAGCCGGCCCATCTTCGCGGAGGCCGGCGCGGCCTGCCCGGGTGCCACGGAAGCCGCGGCGGGAAGAACATGTTCGGTCATTGGATGCCTTTGTTCGGTGAGGGGGGATGTGTGGGGGACAGAGGTCTGCTGTTTCAGGCCAGCTCGGCCGCGGTCAGCTTCCAGCCGAGCGCGAGCAGCCAGCCGCTGGCGGGATCGGCGTCGAATGCGGCGGCGGCCGTGGCGCGCGCGGCGCGGGCCGCGCCTTCGCTGCTGGTTTCGATCACCAGCAGCGGCTGAAGGACGCGGCCTTCGGTGGATTCGCGCGGCAGCGGCGTGCTGAGCGCAGCGTCGGGCACGAGCAGGTACGACTGCACGAAGCCTGCCTGCTCCTTCTTCAGCTGCGCGCTGGTGCTGGCGGCGGCTGCCACCTGGGCTTCGGCATCGGCGGCGGGCGCCAGGGGGAGCACGGCCACGTGGCTGCCGCTGCCGAAGCCGGTGACGGCACGCACGGCGCACACGCGGCGCATCGGCTGGCGCATGCGATCGAGGTTGGAGACCGACCACGGCGTCTGCTTCTCGAATGCGGCGCGGTAGCCGGGCGAGCCGAACACCGCCAGCGACTCGGTGCGGTACAGCCCCAGGTACTTGCGGCCGCCTTCGAGCGAGAAGTAGCGCGCGCCCGAGAGAAAGCCGGGAATGCGCACGCGCTCTTCCACATGCTCCAGGTCGTACCAGCGGTTGAAGTCGGCCTCGTCGGCGGGCTCGACGTCGGAGGCGACGAACAGCAGGCCGTTCACTGCTGCTGCTGTTGCGGAAGAAAGGGAGTCAGGGGGGGTCATGACGGCGAAAGAGGAGCGGGCCTTCGAAAAAATGAAGGCGCGATCTTCCGCCGCGTGGTCGGGCTGTCACAAACGAGTTTTTCTGGGCGACAGCCACAAGAATTACTGGCCCCTTTTCGGGGCCGAAATGCGCCATTTCGAGGGTTAATCCTCTGTGGTCGCGCTCCAGGTTGGTGCGACAGCCGAGGTGGTGAACTGGTCGGAGGCCCGGCAGGCCAGCTCGGCCACGAGCCGGATGGCGTCGGAGTCGGCGGCTTCCAGGTGGCTCACCACGATGCGCTGGGGCGAGATGAGCGCATCGCACTCGATGATCTTCACGTCGCCGATGGCCACGTATTCGTAGCAGGGCGGCAGCGGCACCAGCGCGTTGCCGAAGCCCGCCTTCACCAGCCGCGCCAGCGCCGAGATCGAGCTCACGCAGTGCACCTTGCCCAGCGGAATGCCCGCCGCGCGGAACAGGTTCTTCAACGCCTCGTGCGGCTGCGAGCCGGGGCTCATCGTGAGCACGGGCTGGCGCAGGAGCTGCTCGACCGTCTGCACCGGCTCGGCGCCGGGCGCGCCCACCCAGCCCATGGGCATCGGCAGGCAGGGCGTGCTCACGATGCCCGCGCCGGCGATGTGGTCGGTCTGCAGCGCGATGTCGAGCGCGCCCTCGCGCAGGCCGCGATGCAGCGCCAGAGTGGTCTCGGAGGTGAGCTGCACCTCGATGCCCGGATAGGTGGAGCGCAGGTTGGTGAGAAAGCCCAGCAGCCAGGTGTGGACCACGGTCTCGATGGCGCCGATGCGCACCAGCCCGAGGATGTCTTCCCGCGGCCGGCCGAGCGAGACGATCTCGCGCCGCAGCTCCAGCAGGCGCTCGCCGTAGTCCATCAGCCGCACGCCCACGGGCGTGAGCCGCAGTTCGCGCGCGTCGCGTTCGAACAGGCGCGCGCCGATGTCTTCTTCGAGGGAGGCGACGCGGTTGGACACCGCCGCTTGCGTGATGTGGAGCCGGTCGCTCGCCGCGCGGAAGCTGCCGAGCCGGGCGGCCCAGAGGAAGGCTTCTACAAATCTTGTGTTCATGAGGGCACCTGCGGGGCATTCTGCCCGCATCGCGCCCACAGGAGAACTTGCTTCCTACTTGTGCCTGCGTGTGGAAGGCTGCCGGCGCGGCGCCATCGGCGCTTATTCGCCGGTGTCGTAGAAGAACTCTTCCCGCACGATCTTCCCGTCCCTGACGGTGTAGAGCGCCATTTCTTCCATCGTGAAGCGGTGGCCATTGGACTTCATGGTCACGTCGAAGCGGAAGCCGACAATGAAGCGGTCGCCATGCGGCCATGGGCCTGCGACCTGCGCGGAATGCACCTCGTGGTTGGCGACCCACCAATCGCCCTTGGCCTTGATGGCCGCAAGGCCGGCCGCTTCGCGCGCCTGGCCGGGCGGCGCACCGGCCTCGACGCTCACGGCCTCGGGTGCGTAGAGCACCTTGGCATCCTCGTATTTACCTTCCTTGCACAGCGCCACGAGCTTGTTGGCGATCTCCAGGGTGTCCATGCGTTTCTCCTGCACTGATCGAGGCGCGAGTGTAGGCCGGTGCGCCTGCCGAAGCTACATGCGTGTGTGTGTCTTCAGCAGGGGCCGGCTCGCTTCAGGTGCTGCTCCACCCCCCACCCAGGGCCTTGTAGAGGTTGACCATGTTCACGGCTTCCTTGAGCTGCAGCTCGATCAGCTGCTGCTGCTCGGAATAGAGCTCGCGCTGCGCATCCTGGCTGGAGAAGTAGTCTTCCAGGCCGCTGCGAAAGCGCGTGCGCGAGATGCGGGCCACGTTTTCCAGCGCCTGCACGCGGGACTGCTGCGCCTGCAGCTGCGGGCGCAGGTGGTCGCTGGCGATCAGCGCATTGGCGGTTTCGCGGAAGGCCACTTGCGCGGCGGATTCGTACGAGGCCATCGCTGCCGCAAGCCGCTCTTCGCTGCCCGTGATGTTGGCCGAGCGGCGTCCCCAGTCGAACAGAGGCAGCGACACGCCGAGCACGCCGGCCCAGCTCCGGCTGCCGCTGCTCAGCAGCGTCGACAGCTCGCCGCTGACGCCGCCGGCGAGGGCCGTCAGCGAGATGGTCGGCAGCATGGCCGCCTTGGCCGCGCCGACGCCCGAGTTCGCAGCCTCGACGCGGGCATAGGCCGCGAGAAGGTCGGGCCGGCGCTGCAGCAGGCTGGACGGCAGGCCCGCCGCCACGGATTCCGTCGACTGTTCGGGCCAGGGGCGCGCGGCGCCGGTGTCCGGCGACACGGGCTGGCCCACCAGCACGTTGAGCCCCTGCAGGTCCTGGGCAACGCGCATGCGGTATTCCTCCTGCCGCACGCGGGCGTTCTGCAGCAGCGACTGCGCGCGGAAGACGTCCAGCTGCGCCGCACCGCCCGCGGCCTTGGCGCGGCCGATCATGTCGGCGTTGGAAGACAGCGAGGCCTCGTTGGCACTGGCCAGGGCGAGCTGGGCGCGGTCGGCGCGCAGCGTGAGATACGCATTGGTCACTTCGCCTACGAGGCTCATGCGGGCTGCGGCGTAGTCCTTGTCGCCGGCCTCGGCGAGGGAGCCGCTTTGCTGGGCGGTGCTCTGCTGGCGGCCGAAGAAGTCGAGCTCGTACGACGTGACGCCGGCCTGCACGTCGAAGCTGTTCGAGATCCGCCCGTCGGACGGCACGTTCCCCACCGGGCTGAGCGAACCCTGTGTCGTGGTCTGGGCGCGCTGTGCATGGCTCGACAGCCCGATCTGCGGGAACAGCGAGGCACGGCTGCCCGCGTAGGCCGCGCGGGCTTCGCGCGCACGGGCCGCATAGACGCGCAGGTCGCGGTTCTGGTTCAGGGCAGTGGCGATCAGGCCGCGCAGTTCATCGTCCCGCACGAAGCTGCGCCAGTCCGCGGGCTCCGATGCCGGCACCGCTTGGCCGGCGGGCCAGCTGGAAGGCACCGCCAGGTCGGGCTGCTTGAGCGGCGGCGTGAGGTTGCAGCCGCTCACCACCAGCAGGAGGCCGGCCGCCAGGACGAGCAGCGACAGCCGCAGGAACAGGCGCACGAAGCCGGCGCCAGGCGCACGGAACCCCGCACTCGCGAGCAGCGCCGAAGCCGCCCCCCACGGGCGCACCTGCACCGCGACGTGGCTCGGCAGCACGTTGAAGACATGGCTCACCAGTTGCTCGCGCTGCGTCTCGGTGCCGGCGAAGCGCAGCTCCGCGCTGGTGCGCCTGCGACCGGCGACGAGCGCGGGCAGCCAGCCCACCGCATCGACGTAGACCTCCAGGGCCTGCCCCACGCGCAAGCGTTTCAGCAGGGCGCCGCCTTCGAGCAGCGCCCCGTCCACGGCGATATTGACGAAGCGCGAATCGCCTTCGCCCGTCGCCGTGCGGACCCGCGTCGCGGCGCGCCAGGGGAAGCGCTCTTCCTGGTCGGGCCGCGGCAGGTCGACGCAGGCGATGAGCGCGCCAAGGCACAGGATGAGCGCGATGCCGGTCCACACCAGATTGAGCTGGTCGCCCGGCGTGAGCGCAGCGCCGCTCATGACGGCCGATGCACCGCCGCCCTGCAGTGCGACGAGCAGCCCGCCGAACACGGCGACCAGCTTCCAGTGCACCACTGTCTTGGAGCGGTCCAGGCCCTTGGCGGTCACCTTGAAGGGGTGGCCGAAGGGCTTCAGCATCGCGGCGAGCAGCGTGCTGGTGACGGCCATCGCCGCCACGAGCTGGCTCACCTCGCTGAACACGGGCAGGCAGCGCCGCTGGCTGATCCAGTAGCTGTAGGCCCAGAACATCACGAGCGGCGGCAACCCGTAGGTTGCGAAGGCTTGCGGCGTCGCGTGGAAGACCGAGACGCCGGCATACCAGTACAACGCCGGCGCCACCATGATCATCGCCATGAACGGCTTGCCCAGCCAGTGCAGGAGTCCGTGCAGGAAATGCAGCCGCGCCGACAGGCTGTAGCCCTTGCCGCGCAAGGGTCCCTGGGGCAGCAGCGCAAGCTGCACCGTGCCGAGGCACCAGCGGCTGCGCTGGTTGATGTAGTCGACGATGCTCTCGGCCGACAGGCCGTGCGAAAGCCGTTCGCCCAGCCAGCGCGTGATGTGGCCATGGCGCAGCAGCAGGTAGGTGGTGTGGATGTCCTCGCAGACGCTGCCGACGGGGAAGCCGCCCGCGGCCGTGATCAGGTCGCGTCGCACGATGAACGAAGTGCCCACGCAGAAGGCCGAGTCCACGGCATCCTTCGCGGGCTGCAGCACGTCGAAGAACACGCGCTGCTCGTCGACCCAGCTGTTGGTGGCGCGCAGGTTGTGCTGGATAGGGTCGGCGTTGTAGTAGAACTGCGGCGTCTGCACCAGGCCCACCTTGGGATCGTCGAACAGGCCCAGCATGCGGTAGGCGATCTGGCGCTGCGGCGCGAAGTCCGCGTCGAGCACCAGGATGAAAGGCGCGTTGGTCACCTCCGCCGACAGGCGCAGGCCGTTGTTGAGGTTGCCGGCCTTGGCGTGGCTGTTGTCGGGCCGCCGCGCGTAGTGCACGCCCCGGCGCTCGCAGTAGTCGCGCAGCCAGTCGCGGCGGGTGTCGTCCAGCACCCAGACCTTCAGTTGCGGGTAGTCGATGGCCTGGGCGGCGATGATGGTTTTCTCGAGCACGTCCAGCTCCTCGTTGTACGTGCAGATGAACACGTCCAGTGCCGGCACCTGCTCGCCGCGTCCGCGCAGCGCGGCCTCGCCGCGATCGGCCAGCCCGTGGTTGTCGCGCCGCCGCAGCAGCATGTGGATGGACATCAGCGTGTAGACGATGGCCGTCAGCTCGAAGACCAGGAAGACCCAGGCGAACAGGGTCTCGAAGCCGAGGTCCGAGGGCGGCATGGTCGCCACCACGCGCCAGACGGCGTAGCGCATCAGCAGCAGGGCGGTGAGTGCCCCGAACAACGCGCGGTGGCCGATGCGCTCGACGCGGCCCCACGTCATCAGGAGAAGCGCGAGCCCCGCCACGAGGGCATTGAGCTGGAACTCCGGCGTGGCGATCAGGTGGGACATGATGGATTGGCTCCGGTTGCGGCGGTCTTGCCGGTGAATGGGTTGAAGCCGGTGGCGGCCAATGCGATCCACGCAGTGGCGCCCAGGTGCGGCCAGTGGTAGTAGAAGAAGTCGGCGCCCGCCGAGTCGGGCCCGATGGCCAGCCCGGTGGAGATGCGGGGAGCGGGGGTGGCGTAGTACAGGCCGTTGTCGGCGCGTTGCGACGCCAGCAGGCGCCACAGCGCTTCGGGCGCCGCGCCCTTGCGGGCCACCAGCGTGGCGGCGACCTGCGCGCTGCCTTCGGTCCAGATGCCGTCGGGGCTGCGCGAGAAGCCGTAGCCTTCGCCGAAGCGATGGTTCTTCTCCACCCATTCGAGCCCCCGCATCCAGCCGCAGGAACGGTCGGTAGCCGCCAGCAGCGGCCAGAGCTGGGCATCGAGCCCGGAGCCTTCGGTGGCGATGGTGGCGCCGTCTTCCTTGGTGCCGATGTTGAAGCGCTGCTCGGACGGGTTCCACATGCGGGTCACGAAATCGAGCGCGGTGCGCGCCTGCTGGGTCTCGGCCTCGCCTTGCCCGCCGGCGCGCGCCGCCCACGCAGCGACCACCGCGATATCGATGTTGTGCTCGGTCGACTTCCAGGTCTGGGGGCGCTGCTTGTTGTCCCAGCCGTACCAGCCGCCGTTGTAGCCGTCGGGGGCGTTCCGGGCGCGCGTGCGCTGCTCGATCCAGCCGAGCAGTTTTCGCGCGCTCGCCAGATAGGCTGGCGACGGTTCGGCCTGGTTCAGGTTCAACAGCAGCAGTGCGGCCCATGCCACGTTGCCCGTCGCGGTGCTCACCTGGTAGGCGTCGGCGATCCATTGCTTTTTGCCCGCATCCCAGTAGCCCGGCAGCGCGGCCTTGTCCTCCGTCATCGGCCCGGCGCGATAGGCGTTGCGCACGCGCCCGTCGGCCACGTTCGGGTCGCGCTCGAGCGCGCGGACGATCGCGTCGCCGATGCGCCTGGCCGAGCCCGCGTCGCCGCATGCCAGCAGCGCGATGCCGGCCAGTGCGTTGTCGTAGGTGAAGGCTGCGCCCGCCAGCGCGGGTTCCAGCGGTGGCGTGCCCTGGCCGCCTGCGGCGAGCCTGTAGCTGGCAAGGAAGAGGGGGCCGGACGCAGCGCCCTTCTGGTCTTGCGCCACCGCCCGTCGCAAACCCTCACAGCTTTGCTGTGCGAGCCGCTGCTGCGTGGCACCGGGTTGCTCGGCGAGCGCCGGCGGCGAGGCCAGCGCCGCCAGGGCGGCCGCGCAATGCGCCAGGGCCAGGCCGCGGGGGGAAAAACGCATGCTTGTCTTTCGATGCAGGGCAGTTCATTGCCTGTACTCAGGACCTGAGGCTGGCCGAGACCACCTTGCCGGGCGCGCACAGGTTGCTCTCGCCGGCGGACTGCGCCTTCGGCGGCTCGTTGCTGTCGATGCGCGCCACGGCGTAGATGGAACCCTGCTCGGCAAAGGGGAAGGGCACGCTGTAGGTGCTCTGCAGCGCGTCCGATGCCACCGGCAGCAATTGCTCCACGCGCGCCGGCACCGATGCGACGGCCTGGCCGACCTTCACGTCAAGCACCGAACCGATGCTCAGCCGCTTGGCCAGCCGGGCCGGAAACACCGCCACCACGCCCAGCCGGCTGCAATCGGTGACGCGCACCAGCGACTGTCCCGCCGTGACGTACGCGCCTTCGGGCGCCAGCACGGTGTGGACCTGCCCCGGCTGGGTGGCCTTGATCTCGTAGGAGGACAGTTTCTCCACCCGCTGGCGCTCCTCTTCCTCGAGCGCCGCCACCTGCTTGAGTTGCTGGAGGATGGCGGTGCCGTCCTGCCGGGCACGGTCGACACTGTTGCGCAGCACGCCGCGCCGGCTCTCCAGCGTCTGGAACAGGCTGTTGCCGCCTGTTCCCACGAAGGCGCCCTGTCCGGCGCTCGCCACCGTCTGGGCCTGCCCGGCGAAGGCCTGTGCCGCCACCGCGGCGTTGGCACGCGCCGTGTTCAGCTGGGCCTCGGACGCGTTCATCACCTGCTCGCTGATCGCCCCCTGTTCCAGCAGCGCCTGGTTGGTGCGGACCTTGTTCTCCTGCTCCTCCACGACGCTCTGCGCCACGTCGCGCTGGCGCTGGGCGATCTGCCAGGCCTCCCAGGCCTGGGCCAGCGAGGCCTCGCGATGGACATTGGCCTCATGGCCGACGAACTTCATTTCCTGGCTGTCGGCCTTGAACTGGTTGCCGAGCTGCGCAAGCTGGCTCTGCAGCGCGAGGTGCTGCGATCTCAGGGTGGTCAGTAATTCCTGGCTGACGGTCGGATTGCGTACCGTGGCCACGACGGTGCCGGCTTCGACCGCATCGCGCGTGTGGACCACCATCCGGGTGACCACGCCGTTGATCGGCGAGGTGATCAGCCCTACCGGCGCCTGCAACACGGCCCGGGTGGCCTGCGAGGACAGCAGCGGCTGGATCAGCGTCTCGACCATCAGCCACAGCACGAACGCGAGCAGCCCGTAGCCCGCGAGCTTGGGCACGAAAGCGCCCCGCTGCCGGTGGCGGCCGGACGAGCCGGAAGGTCGGCGTGCCGAGGCGCGGGCATTGCGCCTTAGGGCGCGGGAAGGACGGAACGAACCGGTTTTCGAGACATGCATACCAACCTCTCGTGGCGACGGCGCACGCCGGAACGTCGGCGTACATCCATGGGATTGAAGAGACTGCCCGCGGCCCTCACGTGGCATGCTGCAGTGCAATATAAAGGTAGGGCAAAACCCGGATTTGGGCTGCTTCGAGGCGAAACAAAGTGTGCAAACTTCACATTTCAACCACAGCGCGAGTCAGGCCAAAGTCCTACAAAGGCGTCGGATTGCGCGCCGTTGACGATCAAAAGGCGCACAGGCATGCCGGCCGAGGCGGGGCCGGGCTTCTCAAGGGAATGCGCGGGGTGGCGGCGCCTAAAGACGCCGATGGGCGGCCCTTGCTCTTCCGCCATGCGGGATGGCGGGAGGCGAACCGGCGGGGTATTCAGTAACGATGCTGACCGCGGCCGCACAACCTGGCCAGGTTGCGCCGCTCGCCGATCCCCCCGCGCTGCGCTCGCCCGCGGCCGGGGCGAAACAGCCGGATGCGCCGCGGGGTGCGGAGCCGGCCGGGTCGACGAGGTAAGGACGCTGGAGAAGAAGCGCGGTGGGCCGCTACTTCGCCGCTTCCACCTTCACCCGCGCATTCGGCGTCTCGCCGAACATCTCGGGCGCGTACATCGCCTCGACGCGGCTCGGGGGCAATGCGAAGTCGCCGACGTTGTTCAGGCGCACCGTGTATTCCATCTTCACGACGCCCTTGGGCAGGTACTCGTAGTAGCTGCGGAAGGCCTCGAAGCTGCGCTCCTCGAATGCCGGCCAGCCGGAGCCGCTCTTCTTCTCGCCCTGCGTGGCGATCTGCGAATCGCGACCCAGACCGCTGCCGAGGATGGTGGCGCCGCCGGGGATCGGGTCGCTGATGACGACCCAGGTCATGTCGGTGCTGGCGTTGACCTCGATGCTCACGCGCAGCACGTCGCCGCGCGTGTACTTGCCGGCCACGGCCTGCTCGACCGGGGTGATGGTCTTCTTGAGCGCATAGCCGGCCGCGAACGGCGCCTTCAGCTGCACGGCCGCGATCGACTGCAGCGTGAGCCACGGCTTGCCGGTGCCCTGTTGCGTGACCAGCAGCGTGTCGCGCACGGGTGCACCCGACGGCGATGCAGCCCACGGCAGGAACATCGTGTTGTTCTTCAGGTTGCCCGGCGAGGCGGGCGCGCCGAAGAAGGTGGTCTGGTTGGGCGCGCCGGTGGCGTCGCTGGTCTTCACGCGCTCGACCTTGCTCCAGTCGACCTGCGCCTTCACCGCGCCGAGCGTGGCGGCGGTGACGCCGGCCACCGGGGTGCTCTCGAACACCTTGCTGAATTTCTCCAGCGCCAGCCCGCCCCACAGGTTGGCGGTGGTGGTGTGCCAGGCGCCGTTCTGCTGGCGGCCGATGAAGCCGTTGGCGAGCTTGCCGATGTCGTCCTTCCAGGCCGGGTCGTCCATCACGCTGAGCAGCAGGCGGGCGGTGTTGACGTCGCCGTTGGTCATCAGCCACCACCAGTAGTCGTCCTGCTCGGTGCTGAAGATCAGCTTGGTGCCCTGGTACGACAGGCGCGCTTTCAGCACGTTGTTGGCTTCGTCCAGGCGCTGCTGTCGCTGCGGCACGTCGTTCACGCGCTTGAGGATGTTGAGCCAGTCGATCACCGCGCCGGTGGGCCACTGGTTCGGCGCGATGGTGATGCTGCCGACCATGCTTCCCTTGGCCTTGCCGTAGCGCGAGAGCGCTTCGAGCGCGGCGAGCTTGCGCACGTCCAGGTCCTTGCGCGGGCTCCAGAACTCGCGCGTGATGCGGCCTTCGACGAACGCGATCAGGCCCGACTCCATCGGCGCGCGCACGTCGTCGGCGAGCGCAAAGGCGGGGTTGAGCTGCGCGGCCTCGTTCGTCGCCGCGAGCAGGTACGAGGTGAGGATGTCGCTGCCGCGGTTCGCCTCGCCGTCGCGCGGCGGGAAGTAGTTGGCCAGGCCGTCGCTGTCGAGGTACGTCGGCAGCTGGGCCAGCACGCCCTGCCACATCTTCGCGTCGCGCAGGCCGACCGACTTGCTGGTCTTCTGCTCGAGGCAGATGAAGGGGTAGTTCGCGAACCAGTCGCGCACGCCCGGCAGGCCCTCGGCCAGCTTGGGCTGCAACGACATCTTCAGGCCGCCACGGCCGGGCAGGGCGTCGGCGGGCGGCGCCACGTCGAGCGTGAAGGGGCCATCGAGCTGCACCAGCGTGGCCTGCTGCACCGTGAGCGGCACCGACGGGATGATGCGCTGGCGCACCTTGAGCGCGTCGCGCGCGCCGCCGATGGTGTCCTTGGCCTCGATTTCCCACAGGATGGCTTCGGCGCGCGTCTGCGCGAGCTGCGCGGGCGCGGTAACGGTCCAGGCCACCTCGCGTGCTTCGCCGGCCGGGATGTCCACGGTCTGCGTCTCCAGCGTGAGCAGGGTGGCGCGCGGCGTGGCCTCGACCTTCATCGGCTTCTGCGTGGTGTTGCGCAAGGTGATCTGCGCGCGGAACTGGTCGTCCTCGCGCACCAGCGGCGGCAGGCCGCTGATGATCTGCAAATCCTGCGTGGCCTGGATGCTGGCCTGGCCGGTGCCGAACAGGCTGGCGCCCGAATCGGCCACGGCCACGATCTTGAAGGTGGTGAGCGCATCGTTCAGCGGCACCGTCACCACGGCCTGGCCATTGGCGTCGAGCACCACCTTCGGGTTCCACACGAGCAGGGTGTCGAGCAGTTCGCGCGTCTGGCCCTTGCCGCCGCCGCCGCCCGCTGGCACGGCCTTGCGCCCGTAGTGGCGCCGGCCGACGATTTCCATCTGCGCGGTGGAGGTGCTCACGCCCCAGCTGCGCCGCTGCAGCATGGCGTTGAGCAGGTTCCAGCTGTCGTTGGGCATCAGCTCCAGCAGGGCCTGGTCGACCGCGGCCAGCGCCACTTCGGCACCTGCCGCCGGCTTGCCGTCGGGCAGCTTGGCGCTGATGGTGACCTGCGCCTTGCTGCGTATCGGGTAGCTGGGCTTGTCGCTGGTGACGGTCACGTCGAGCTGGTGGGCGCGCGTGCCGACGCGAATCTCGGCCATGCCGAGGCGGTAGGCGGGCTTGCTCAGGTCGACCATGGCGGTCGGCGCCACGTATTCCTTGCCTTCGTACCAGAAGGCCGTCCACCACTCGCGCGGCGACTTGAAGCCCCAGGTGAAGAAGCTGTACCACGGCACTTCGCGCAGGCGGCCGCGCAGGGCGAGCACGCTCACGTAGGCGTTGGGCCCCCATTCGGGCTTGACCTGCAGGGTGACGGTCGGGTCCTTGCCGTCGAGCTGCACCACGTGCGTCTCGATGATGCCTTCGCGTTCCACTGCGACCAGCGCGGTCGCGAAGCGGAACGGGCTGCGCACCTGGAACTTGGCGACTTCGCCGGGCTGGTAGCTCTTCTTCTCGGGCAGGACGTCGATGCGGTCGTTGTCCTCGCCGCCGAACCAGAGCTCGCCCTGCTTGGTCACGTAGACCGAGCTCACGGCCTTGGCGTCGCGGCCTTCGCCGTCGGTGGCGCTGGTGATGAGTTCGACCTCGCCGGCTTCCTTCAGCTCCGACTCGCACAGCAGCAGGCCGCGCGCATCGCTCTTGCCGCTGCAGACGGTGCCGATGTCCTTGGTCTCGGTCTTGTTGTCGTAGGTGTAGAAGCCGCCCACCATGCGCTTGCGGCTGGTGGTGGTGATGCGCGCCACGGCGCGCACGTTGAGCGTCACGTTGGCCTGAGGCTTGCCCGAGAGGTCGAGCGCGAGCGCCTGGAACTTCAGCTTCTGCGCAGTGGAAACCCAGCCCTCGGTCTTGATGCCGGCGATGACGGAGGCCGGCCACAGCGTCTGCGTGCTGCGGATGGTCTGCACCTCGCCGTTCGGGTCGGCGTAGGTGGCCTCCAGCAGCAGCTCGCGTGCGGCCTTGACCTTCGGCACCTTGTCGATCGTGACCTTGCCGGCGCCGTCCTTGTTCAGCGTGAGGGGCAGCTTGTCTGCGATCACGCGGGTGTCGTTCACGCTGTTGAGGTCTTCCTCGCCCGAGCCGGCCTCGGCCGCGGCGCTGACTGCGGTGGCGGCCTCGCTGCCGTCCCCCTGCGCTGCGCGCGGCGGGTTGAAGCTGAAGGCGTCGTAGTCGGAGAAGCTCAAGCTCTTGCCGCGCACCATGGCCGACACGCGCACCGGCAGGTTGGCGGCGCCGCCGCCGGCCACGTAGTTGATCTGCACGTCGGTGGGCACGCTGGTGGCGGCCACCAGCGGCTTCTTGTCGGTGGGCGCGATGCGGCCTTCGAGCACGGGCAGGCGGAACTCCTCGACGCGGAACATGCCGGTGGAGAAGCTGCGGCCGTAGCCTTCGTCGCCATCGCTTTCGCCCTCGCCGTTGGCGTCCTTGCCGCCGCCGGTGCGCAGCATCACCTCGTACACGCCGAGCTTGGCGGCCGGCGGAATGGGGAATGTGTTCTCCGCGCTCAGGCCGCCGGTGGCGGTCTTGCGCCATTTCAGCGGCTGCGTGAAGCGCTGGCCACTGCCCACGTGGGTGATGACCAGCGTGTCGGGCCGGTTCTCGGGCAGGCCGAAGCCCTTGCTGGTCTGCGTGCGGATCAGGCTCTTCATCGACACCGTCTCGCCGGCGCGCAGCAGCGTGCGGTCGAAGATCGTGTGGGCGACGCGGTCGGCCTCGGCCTGCATGCTGGTCGGCACGTTGAAGCGCCAGGGCTCGATGCCGCGCTGCCAGTCGCTCCAGGTGAAGGCGAGATCTTCCACGCCCTTGTCGTCCTTGGCGCGGGCGCTGACGAACCAGGCCGCCGTGTCGTATTCGTTCGGACCGTTGCACGACGGCGCCTGCGGCGAGATGCCATTGAGCATGACCACGCCGTTGGCATCGGTGGTGCCGGTGGCCACGGCCTTGCCGTCGCAGCCCGACACACGCACATCGGCGCCGGCCACGACCTTGCCCTTGTCCAGCGTGGTGACCCAGGCCATCGAGTTCTCGCGGCCCAGCTTGAAGTGCACCGCCAGGTTGGTGGCCAGCGCGGTGGTGCGCACGTACATCGTGCGCCCGGCGTTGTAGCGCTCGTCGAGCAGCGCCTCACCCAGCTTCTGCGAGGCGATTTCGAGCACGTGGAAGCCCGGCGTCAGCGGGATGCCGATGACCTCGAAGGGCCGCGGATCGCCGCTGTCCGACTTGGGCATGTCCAGCGCCTTCACGCCCGACTGGCCCGCCAGCAGCGACAGCATGCGGGTCTGCAGCGTGGTGCGGTCGTCCTTGTCGATGACCGGGGGCAGCGGGCCCTTCACGTCCTTGCGGGCCTGTTCGCGCGAGATGGTGAAGCTGTCGTAGCGGCGCACCTTGCGGAACCACGCGATGATTTCCGCGTCGGTCTTCGGGTTCATGTCGCTCACCTTGCCGGGCGTGAGGGCATTCACCATCAGCTTCGGCTCCACGCGGCGCACGGTGACCGGCATCATGGCCGGGGTGTCGGGCTCGGCCAGGCGCTCGACCACGCCGAAGGGCGAGGCGGCGAACTTGGCCAGCGGCGGCATCGCGCCGGTCGCCACCTTCAGCGGAAAGCTGCCGGGCGAGGCCAGCGGGCGGCCCGAGGCGTCCTCGAACTTCGAGGGCAGCTCGATGCTGAACTGCGCGCTCTCGGCCAGCGGCGGGCCGAAGTACACGCCGTTGACCACGTCATCGTCGCTCTGCGTGCTGCCTTCGATCTGGGCCTTGACGGTCTCACCCTTGCCCTTGAGCTCGATCTGCGAAGCCAGTTTGCGCGTGACCGGCGCGTTGAAGGTCAGCTGCATCGGGCGCAGCGGCAGGCAGCCGGCCTGCGCGTTCTCGCGCTCGCAGGTGAACGACACGGCGAAGGGCTCGCGCACCTGGAAGTCGAAGCGGCGTTCCACGTTGTTGGGCACGCCCGAGGGCGTGGCCACGCCCTTGCCATAGACGATCTGCACCTTCGCACCGGGCGTCAGCGTGCGGTTGCATTGCATCGTGACGAAGCGCAGCGGGTCTTTCTCTGCCGCCTTGTCGCGGCCGAAGGCCTTGAGCAGGCCGGCGCGCTGATCGCCATCGAGCAGCTTGACCGGAATGCGCTCGCCCACGCCGTCGGCCGCGCACCAGACGTTCTGGCGCACGCTGTCGAGCGTGGCCGCGCCGTTGAGCTCCAGCATGAACATCTGCTGCTCGTCGATGCGGCTGTAGCTGCCCGGCATGTAGTTGCGCACGAACGGGCCGCCGGTGTTGAACTGGTAGCGCTCGGGTCCGGTGAGTTCGCCGGACGCGGGCTTGAAGGTGGGAATGCGGGTGACCGTGCAGCGCACGCCGGGCGGCAGGTCGTTCTCGAAGTCGTAGACCCAGGCCTTGGCGTCGGTCCAGCGGCCGGTACCCTTGGCGGCCTGCGCGTCGGTGCAACTCACCGCAAGCGGGGCAGGGGCCTTGGGGTCGCCGAAGTTGACGGCCGCCTGGTCGAACTTGGCGACGACCTGGCGCACGCGGGCGACTTCGCCTTGCGGCGTGAGGCTGGTTATCTGGAGGGCAAAGCCCGGGGCGGCCGCGAGGACACCGCCAGCCAGGAGCAATGTTGGAAAGAAACGATTCACTTTTTTGTATCTCCACCTGAAGGCAGCGCGCAGCGTATCCGATTTGCGCGACGGTTCGGGAGTGCCAACAGTCATAGGCCGTTGGCTTGATCGCCGGGCGCGGCGGGCCTTACGCGGGCTTTACGCCGGTCTTCTTACAATCGGGGCCGTCGTGCGTGCGCCGCGCGGACCGCCACCAAGACCTCGCCGCCGACCGATGAAACGCTACTGGGAAATAGACGCCTTGCGCGGGCTGATGCTCGTGCTGATGACCGTCACCCATCTGCCCACCCGCTTGACCGATCCGCTGGGCCAGCCCTTCGGTTTCGTCTCGGCCGCCGAGGGCTTCGTGCTGCTGTCGGCCTTCGTGGCCGGGCTGGTGTACAGCCGCATCGGCTACCTGCGCGGCGTCGACTCGATGCGCCAGGCCTTCTGGCGGCGCGTGGTGAAGGTCTACCTGTGCCAGGCGGCGATCCTGCTGTTCCTGTTCACGGTGATCGCGGCGGTGGGGCTGCACATCGACCAGCCAGCCGTGAAGAACCTGGTGTCGTACTACCTGGCGGAGCCGCGCGACGGCTTCCTGTTCGGGCTGCTGCTGATCTACGAGCCGGCGCTGCTCGACATCCTGCCGATGTACATCTTCTTCATGCTCATGAGTCCCTGGGTGCTGGCCTTTGCCATGCGCCACGGCTGGACGGGGGTGATGGTGGCGAGCGCGACCGTGTGGGCGGCGGCGCAGTTCGGGGTCAGCGAATGGATCTATGCATTGGCTGTGCGCTACCTGGACGTGCCGGTGCCGTTCCATGAGATGGGCGCGTTCAACACGTATGCGTGGCAGTTCCTGTGGTTCGCGGGTCTGTGCATCGGCGCCACGCGCAGCGGGCCGGAAGCCCGGCCCCTGCGTTTTCCGTGGTGGCTGCTGATGCTTGCGGCGGGCATTGCGCTCTACGGGGTCTACTGGCGCCACACCGGCATCAACGGCCAGGCGCCGTTCGGCGGCGACGTCGAGCTGAACCTGCTGTTCGACAAATGGCAACTCGGCCCGCTGCGGCTGGTGAACCTCGTGGCGCTGTGCATCCTGGCAGTGCGCTTCGGGCCGTGGCTGATGCGCCGCATTCCGCGGCTGCGCTGGCTGGAGGCGATGGGTTCCGCCTCGCTGCCGGTGTTCTGCGCGCACCTCGTGGCGGTGCTGCTGGTGCTGGCCTTCTACGGCGACAACCAGATGGCGCGGCCGTGGTGGGGCGACGGCCTGCTGCTGCTGGCGGTGTTCTCGGGGATGTACTTCGTGGCCCGCTTCACGCGCGGGGCTGATGTGCCGCCGCCGGCGGACGACATGCCGTCGGAGACCGCGCCCGCCTGAGGTCTTTTCCTGGAACACCGTGGAACCGGCTTTACCGGGCCACTGGTGTTGCCCCCGGTAGGGGGAAGGCGCGCGCGACACGAAGTGCGCGAAGCCTGGGGGCGAGTCAAGGATTCGGCAGGTGCGGCGCAATGATCGAATGCCACAGCCGGTAGCCTTCGTCCGTCATGTGCAGCCTGTCGCCCCGGAACAGCTCCGCGCGCGGGCGCCCGTCGGCGCCCAGCATCGGCGTGTAGACGTCGATGAACTCGCTGTTGGGCAGCAGGTTCAGGTAGGCCGAGATCACGTGGTTGGTCTCGCGGATCTGCGGCATCAGCTGCTCGCGCGACGGGCTGGGCTTGACCGAGATGAAGCTGATGCGCGTGTCGGGCAGCTCTGCGCGCACCGCGTTGGCGAAGCGCGCGAAGCTGTCGAGCACCTGCAGCGGGGTGCGGCCTTCGGCCAGGTCGTTGTCGCCCGCATAGACCATCACCTGGCGCGGCTTGTAGCGCACCACGAGGTCGCGTGCGAACAAGCTGCAGTCGGCCAGCGTCGAGCCGCCGAAGCCGCGGTTGACCACGCCGCCGGGCACACGCGCGAAGTCCTGCGAGAGGCGGGTCCACATGCGCACCGTGGAGCTGCCGACGAACACCACGCCGCCGGGCGCCGGAAAGCGCTCCTGGTCGGCACGCGCGAAGGCCGCGAGCTCGTTGTGCCAGCGCTCCTTGGCGGCGAGGTAGTCGCGGGCGGACGCGGCCTCGGCGGCGGCGGTCTCCGATTCCTGGGGAAAGAAGGCGGACTGGGCATGCGAGGCGAGTGCCGCAGTCAGCAGCGCGACCGCGGCCAGCGCGGTTTTCATCGAAGGCATCGGAAGGGCAGCAAACAGGTCAGATGGTTTTTTCAATGAGGGCGCCGTGGAAGAGCACCGGGCCGGTCGGGCCGCCCTCGCTGGGCACGCCGCCCTTCGGTTCGAGACTGATCGCCAGGGCCGGCACGCGCACGTCGGATTCTGACGCAGCCAGCCGCAGCGCGGGCGCCTTGTCGAGCACGCCCAACGAACGCGGCGCGCCGCCCGGGGGCAGGGCCCAGAGCTGCAGCGACTTGTCGTTGCCTTCGTCGAAGCCACCCACGCGCTGCAGCACCAGCTGCTTCTTCTTCGGATCGAAGGTGACGAGCATCGAGGGCGCGGCCTTGTCGTCGTTCAGCACGGCCACGTACTGCACTGCCGGGGCGTTCTGCAGCTGGTCGCGCAGGTTCAGCCCGACCACCACGGCCAGCACCGTGGCCAGTGCGCCGGCGGCCGTGGCGCCGCGCCACAGCGCGAGGCTGCGCAGCCAGCCGCCTTGCGGCTGCGGCTTGCCGGCGGCGGCATTGCGCTGGCGTTCGATGGCGAGCGCGGACTGCTCGGCGGCGATCGTGTTGCGGATGCGGGTCCATACGGCCGGGTCGGGCACGACCGGGGACTGCATTTCGGTCATGCCCGCGAGCCGGCTCTGCCAGACCAGCGCGGCGGCGCGTACCGGCGCCTGTTCGCGGGCCAGGGTCTCGAAGCGGCGGCGGGCGCCACCGCGCAGCGTGCCGAGCGCGTGGTTCGCGGCCAGCAGTTCGAGCAGCTCGGGGTGTGCGAGGAGATTCATGGGAGGGCCGCCTTCTTCTTCGCCATCGCTCTCACGCAAAGCGCCCCATGCAGATGCGCAGCTTTTCCAGCCCGCGCCGGATCCATGTCTTGACCGTGCCCAGCGGCAGCCTGAGCTGCTCGGCCAGCTCGCCGTGGCTCATTTCGCGCAGGTAGGCCAGGCTGACCACCTCGCGCTGGCGGCCCTCGAGCTGGCTCAGGCACTGGTGCAGTGCCCAGGCCTGCTCGCTGGCATCGGCGGTGTCGGCGGGGCTGGGCGCATCCGATTCGAACTGGTCGGCCATGAGTTCGTCGAATTCCTGGGTCAGCCGGGTGCGGTCGGCGGCGCGGCGACGCAGCAGGTCGAGCGCCCGGCTGCGCACGATCAACCCGAGCCACGCGAGCGGAGGGCTGAGCGAGGCGCGATAGTCGCCGGCGACTCGCCAGACAGTCAGGAAGGCTTCCTGGAGCACGTCCTCGGCCCATTCGCGCTGCCGCACCACGCGCATCGCGAGGCCCATCAGCTTGGGCGAGGTGCGGTCGTACAGCTGGCGCAGGGCGGCTTCGTCGCGACGGCCGATCCGGTCGATCAGTGCCATCAGTTCGGCGTCGGGGCTGGGTGCTGGCATTCGGGGATTGTCGGGCATCGATGCACATGCCCGGTATACGGGGCTCCCGGGCGGCCGGATTCAGGGGCGCGAGCTCGTTTCGATGCCTCCAGGAAACATTCGGCAACGTATACTGCCCCGCAAAATCAAGAGGGATGCGCGCAGGCGCGGGCGGGAAGAAATGAAGCAAATTGCGATCGTGATCGCGCTCTGCGTGGGCGCGTGGTATTTCTTTATCGGCGGCCGCAAGCTCGACGAATCGATGGTGCGCGACTTCTACCAGAAGGAAGCCCACGCCATCTATTCGCGCGACGCCGAGATGCTGTGCAAGCAGCTCAGCCGCAAGGCCCGGATCGAGAGCAAGACCACCATGATGGGGAAAACGGTGGAGCGCTCCCACAACCGCGACGAGGCCTGCCAGGCGAACCGCGAGGCCTTCGAGACCTTCAGCAGGGTCGGCGAGCGCATGGGCGGCATCCTCACCATCGAGTACGACTACCACATCGACACCATCGAGGTGGCCACCGACCGCAAGAGCGCGACCGTCACGGGCACCAATGTGCTGAAGATGGGCGAGTCGCTGCTGCAATACAAGACCAGCTTCACCCAGCGCCTGGAGCGCGAGCTCGGCCAGATGCGCCTCGTTCATGCCGACGAGGTCACGGTGATGCGCATCGGCGGTGCCGGCGCCATGAGCCAGAGCGAGTTCTTCCGCAAGTAAGCGGATACAGGCACAAGAAGAAAAACAGGAGGAATTGCCATGATCGCCGTCAAGGATTCGCTGCCGCCGCCACCGCCGTTCTGGCGCCGGCTGAACAGCTTCTTCGCGTTCCCGTTCCAGATGCGGCCGCTGGCCTATGGCTTGCTGCTGTCTTTCTGCAGCCTGCTCTTCGATGCGATCTTCTTCCTGCCGGATGCGCTGGCGCTCTTCGTCATCGAGGTCGGCATCATGCTGGCGGCCAGCCGATACGGCTTCAAGATCATCGCGCTGGGCGCGCGCGGCATTCGCGATTCGGCCGACTTCGGCCGCGAATCGAGCGACGACTGGACCTACCTGCCTTGGAAGCTGTTCGCGATCACGCTGGTGCAGGCCTTCCTGATCGGCTGGCTTGCCTGGTATGCGCCGATCTTGGGCACGGTGGGGCTGTTCGTCATGTCCTTCACCTTCCCGGCGGCGGTGATCGTGCTGGTGCAGTCGGCCAGCTTCTTCCAGGCGATGAACCCCGGCCACGTGATGGACGCGATGCGCACCATCGGCTGGCCGTATGCGCTGCTGTGCTTCTTCCTGTTCCTGCTGAGCACGGGCGCGCAGGTGGCGCTGTCGCTGCTGCTGCCGATGTTCGACGGGCGCATTGCGCTGCCGGTCGTCAACTTCGCGTTCATCTACTTCGGCTGGGTCATGGCGAGCTTGCTGGGCTACGTGATGTTCCAGCACCACGACGCCTTCGGTTTCGACGCGGTGCCGGGCAGCGAACTGGGCGACGGCTCCCCGGTCGACCGCCGCACGCCCGAGCAGATCGCGGCGCAGCGCATCGACGCCGAGGTGGCCCACCTGATCACCGAGGGCGATCTCGCGGCCGCGCTGGGCACGGCCTACGAGGCCCAGCGCACGGCCGCGTCCGACGACCTCGCGGCGCAGCGCCGCTACCACCGCGTGCTGGCGCTGATGCCCGAGAAGAAGGACACCATGCTCGACCAGGCGCGGCGCTTCGTCCCGCTGCTGATGCGGCGCGACCTGGCCTCGGAGGCGCTCAAGGTCTTCAAGGCCTGCAAGGAGAAGGACAAGGCCTTCGCGCTCGACGACGCGGCGATGGTGGTCGCGATGGCGCGCGCCGAATGGCGCAGCGGCGACGCGCACGCCACGCTGGCGCTGCTGTCGGGCTTCGACAAGCGTTTTCGCGGCCACGAGGCGATTCCGCAGGCCTACGAGCTGGCGGCGCGTGCGCTGGTGCAGGGGCTGGGGCGCTCGGACATGGCGCAGCCCATCCTGGCGACGATGGAGTCGCGCTACCCCGACAGCGAGCAGACGCAGGAAGTGCGTTGGCTGTTGCGGCCGGCGGCGGCCGCCTAGTTCTTCAGGCTCCTCAGGCGCGCTGCAGTGCGCGCGTCACCATGTCATTCGGCGCGAGGCGCAGCAGGTGCGGCAGCAGGCCGATCGCCTTGTCGCGCTCGCCCGCATGCAGCAACCCGTTCGCACAGGCCGACAGCGTGTCGGCCAGTTCCGGATGGTCGGGCGCCGTCTTCAGCAGGATGCGGCAGAGCTTGTCGGTGTCTTCGAACTGGCGGATGCGGGCAAAGCGGCGCGCGAGCCGGGCCATGTCCTCGGGCTTCAGCCGTGCGCCGGGCTTGGCCTGGTCGAGATAAGTCTTGTAGCTGGCGTGCTGCAGCGCCATCGTGCCCTCGTCGGTGGCGGGCAGGCGGAAGATGCGGCGGGCGGCCTGGTGGAAGTCGTCGCTCGCGGGCTGCAGCCGCGCGGTGTTGAACCAGGCGCGCAGCGTGTCGCTGTCGCCGGGGCGCAGCGCGGCGGCGGCGCGCCATTCGCCACACGCCTTGTCGAACTTCATCGCGGCGCCGAACTTCTGGGCCGCGGCCACATGCTCGCCGAAGCGGTCGGGCTCGGGTGCGGCGGCCGTCTCCGGCGCCTGCACCCGGCGCAGCAGCAGCGCGCCGGTCATCAATGCCGCACCGGTCAGCAGGCCGCCCAGGTGGGCCATGTAGGCGATGCCCTGGCCGCCCAGCCAATGCTGCATCAGCTCGTTGACGATCCATGCCGGCAGCAGCAGCAAGGCCGGCGCGGTGACGTAGTTGAAATAGAAGAACAGCTGGTAGAAGAAGCGGATGCGCTTGAGCCGGTACATCACCGCGTACATGCCCATCAACGCCGAGATGGCGCCCGAGGCGCCCAGCCCATAGCCGTCCTTGCCGGCATAAGCCCAGCCGGCCAGCGCCGAGGCGCCGACGGCGCCCAGCAGATAGAAGCTCAGGTAGGTGCCGCGTCCGAGCGCCAGCTCGACCGAGAAGCCGAACAGGAACAGGAACAGCATGTTGCCCAGCAGGTGGCCGGTGCTGCCATGCAGGAAGGCGGCGGTGATCCAGGTCCAGGGCTTGAACTCGGCGTCCTTGGTGTAGTCCTGCGACCAGCGCGCGGTGAAGGGCGTGGGCAGCATGGCCTCGTACTGCTGGCGGTCCCGCTTCCATTCGCCGTACTGCGGGTTGGTGGGCGTGATGATCCCGTCGGCTTGCAGCTTCGCCAGGAACTTCCTGTCGTTCTGCAGGCTTTCAAGAAGCTGGGGGTAGGTTTCCTCGTGCGGCAGCATCCGGCGAGCCAGCTTGCCGCGCTTGGGGTCCGTCTTTTCGAGCCATTCCACGAAAGGCGGCAGCTCGAGTTCGGGCAGCACGCTGTTCACGTAGTAGTGGGCGGCGCGCTCGCGTGCGTTCTCCTCGCTGCGCTGCGGCCCCCACCACACGATCATGTTCACGAGGATCAGCAGCACCGTCATCCACGGTGGATTGCGCCAGCTCGGTTTGTTCTCGAGCGGTATGGCGTAGAACACGGTGCGTTTCCCAATTGTTGGGTTGGCCGCTTACGGGCGGCTGCCGCCGGGCCGCCCCAAGGCGGGCCGCGCCTCCCCCTTGGGGGGTGGAGTTACACGAGTGCAGCGAGTGAAAAGCCGGGGGGCCGACATTTCTAGCCGAGGCGGGCGCGGTGGCGGACTACCTGCGCCTTCACCTGCGCGGGCGCGGTGCCACCCAGGATGTTGCGCGCGTTCAGCGAGCCGCGCAGGCTCAGCACGTCGTACACGTCCTTTTCGATGCTCGGGTTGAACTGCTGCAGCACGGACAGCGGCAGCTCGGCCAGGTCGACCTTGTGCGAGGTGGCGGCCTTCACGGCATGGGCCACGGTTTCATGCGCGTCGCGGAAGGGCAGGCCCTTCTTCACGAGGTAGTCGGCCAGGTCGGTGGCGGTGGCGTAGCCGCGCAGCGCGGCGGCTTCCATCGCCTCGGGCTTCACGGTGATGCCGCCAATCATCTCGGCGAAGATGCGCAGTGTGTCCTTGAGCGTGTCGACGGTGTCGAACAGCGGCTCCTTGTCTTCCTGGTTGTCCTTGTTGTAGGCCAGCGGCTGGCCCTTCATCAGCGTGATGAGCGCCATCAGGTGGCCGACCACGCGGCCGGTCTTGCCGCGTGCCAGCTCGGGCACGTCGGGGTTCTTCTTCTGCGGCATGATCGACGAGCCCGTGGTGAAGCGGTCGGCGATCTGGATGAAGCCGAAGTTCTGGCTCATCCACAGGATCAGCTCTTCACTCATGCGGCTCACGTGCACCATGCACAGGCTGGCCGCAGCGGTGAATTCGATGGCGAAGTCGCGGTCGCTCACGGCGTCCAGGCTGTTCTGGCAGACGCCGTCCATGCCCAGCGTCTTGGCGACCAGCTCGCGGTCCAGCGGGTAGCTGGTGCCGGCCAGTGCGGCGGCGCCCAGCGGCAGGCGGTTGACGCGCCGGCGCACCTCGGCCATGCGTTCGGCGTCGCGGCTGAACATTTCCACGTACGCCAGCATGTGGTGGCCGAAGCTCACCGGCTGCGCCACCTGCAGGTGGGTGAAGCCCGGCAGGATCACGTCGACGTTTTTCTCGGCGATGTCCACCAGCGCCTTCTGCAGCTCGACCAGCAGGTCGCCGATGAGGTCGATCTCGCCGCGCAGCCACAGGCGCACGTCGGTGGCGACCTGGTCGTTGCGGCTGCGGCCGGTGTGCAGGCGCTTGCCGGCGTCGCCGACCAGCTGGGTCAGGCGGGCCTCGATGTTCAGGTGCACGTCTTCGAGGTCGAGCTTCCACTCGAAGGCGCCGGATTCGATCTCGGCGCGAATCTGCGCCATCCCGCGTTCGATCGCGGCGTGGTCCTGCACGCCGATGATGCCCTGCGCAGCCAGCATGCCGGCGTGGGCGAGCGAGCCCTGGATGTCGGCCTGCCACAGGCGCTTGTCGAAGAAGACGCTGGAGGTGTAGCGCTTCACCAGGTCGCTCATCGGTTCGGAGAACAGGGCCGACCAGGCTTCGGATTTCTTGTCGAGTTGGTTTTGGGTCATGGGAGCCGTCCAGGAGGCAATAATGGGTTGGTCACCCGATGTAACTGATGTCTGCGATGCGCAACCCGGCGATTTTATCGGCCAGCTCCACAACCACGCCCCCGCCATCGCCCGAAAGGGCGCGCGCGCCCTTGCGCGGCAGTCCGTCCATCTTCGACGCCTGCCAGATCGGGGTGGTGCTGCGCACCGTGGTGTTCGTCGAGGTGGTGGTGGCGATTGCGACCCTGTTCGTGGCGTCCACGCCCGGCGAATGGCTGGTGCAGGCGGCCACGGTCACGGGCGGGGCCCTGCCTGCCACGCTGCTGTGGCTGGTGAGCGCCTGCGGGCTCAAGAAGCCGCTGCAGCGCCTGCCGAAGCAATGGCAGTACACGGCCGGCGCCGTGCTCGGCGCGGTGTCGGCGCTGTATGGCTGCGGCCTGTTGCGCCTCACGGGCGTGCTCTCCACCGCGCCCTGGCTGGCCAGCGCCCTGGCCGGCACCCTGTTCTCGGCGCTGGTGATGGCCGCGATGGTGCTGCGCGCGCGCGGCCAGACGCCCGCGGCGATGACGGCCCGGATCGAAGAGCTGCAGTCGCGCATCCGCCCGCACTTCCTGTTCAACACGCTCAACAGCGCCATCGCGCTGGTGCGCGAGGAGCCGGCCAAGGCCGAGACCATGCTCGAAGACCTGGCCGAGCTGTTCCGCCAGGCGCTGGCCGACCCGGGCGAATCGGGCACGCTGGCCGACGAGATCGCGCTGGCCGAGCGCTACCTCGCCATCGAGCAGGTGCGCTTCGGCGACCGCCTGCGCATCCGCTGGGACCTGGATGCCGCCGCCAGCAACGCGCGCCTGCCGCCGCTGCTGCTGCAGCCGCTGGTCGAGAACGCCATCAAGCACGGCGTGGAGCCCAGCCCCGAGGGCGCCAAGGTGCGCATCCGCACCGAGCGGCGCGGCGGCATGGTGGTGATCGAGGTGGTCAACAGCCTGCCGCCGCTGCGCTGGGCCGACGAGCCGCTGCCGCGCGGCCACGGCATTGCGCTGGCCAACGTGCGCGACCGTTTGCGGCTGCTGCACGACATGCAGATGCAGTTCAGCGCCGGCATGGACCAGAAAAATTACCGGGTTCGCATCGCCATTCCCGCCGAATCATGACGGATCAGGCTCGCCCCCAGGCTGCGCGCACTTCGTGTCGCTGCGCCAACCCCCTGCCGGGGGCAACACCTGCGGCCCGGCAAAGCCGGTTCCGCGGTGTTCACCGAAAGAGAAGAAGAGAGACTGCATGACCCTCAGGACACTGATCGTCGACGACGAAGCCCTGGCGCGTTCGCGCATGCGCACGCTGCTGCGCGACTGCACCTCGCCTGCCGCCGACGTGGTGGCCGAGGCCTCGCAGGGGGCCGAAGCGCAGCGGCATCTTGCTGCGCTGGCGCTCGACCTGGTGCTGCTCGACGTGCACATGCCCGGCGTCGACGGCATCGAGGTGGCGCGCGCACTGCGCAGCCGGCCCGACGCGCCGGCCGTGGTGTTCGTGACCGCGCATGCGAGCCATGCGGTGACGGCCTTCGATCTCGATGCGGTCGACTACCTGACCAAGCCCGTGCGCGCCGAGCGCCTGCAGCAGGCGCTGCAGAAGGCCGAGCGCTTCCTGAAGGAGCGCCGTGCACTGCAGGCCGAGGCCCAGGTACCCGAGACGGTGCTGATCCAGGACCGTGGCCGCGCCGAACGCGTGCCGCTGTCGGAGGTGCTCTACCTCAAGTCCGAATACAAGTACCTCACCGTGCGCACCGCCACGCGCAGTCACATCCTCGACGGTTCGCTCAACGAGTTCGAGGAGCGCTATCCGAACCGCTTCCTGCGCGTGCACCGCAATGCGCTGGTGGCGCGCTGGGCCATCCGCGCTTTGGAAAAGTACGACGATGGTGAGGACGCCGAAGGCTGGGCGCTGCGGCTCGACGCCATTCCCGAACCCGTGGCCGTGTCGCGCCGCCAACTTGCCGCGGTGCGCGAAGTGCTGAAGGAAACGCGATGAACGACGAGCAGAAGACCCCGGCCTCCGAAGAAAAGCCCGCACCCGCCGAAGCCTCCGCGGAGCCTCCGGCTGCCGCGCCTGCATCCGGGGCCGCGTCCGAACCCCCGCCCGAACCTTCGCCGGAGGAACTGCTCGCGCAGCCCGCGCCGACCGGGCGCGAACGCCTGGTGCTGGACATGCCGATCGACGTGCGCAGCGCCTCCCTGGTGCTGCTCGCGGTGCTGGCCACGGTCTTCACGCTGCAGTGGGCGAAGGCGGTCTTCATTCCGCTGATGCTGAGCCTGCTGCTGGCCTATGCGCTGTCGCCGCTGGTCGAGCGCCTGTATCGCTGGAAGCTGCCGCGCTGGATCGGCGCGGCGCTGATCCTCGCGGGCGTGTTCGGCGGAGTGGGCTGGACTGGCTACTCGCTCTCGGGCAATGCCTCGCAGCTGCTCGATGCACTGCCGGTCGCCGCGCAGAAGCTCGGGCAGGCGATGCGCAGGGACAGGAATGCCAGCGCCACGCCGCTCGAAAGCGTGCAGCAGGCCGCCGCCCAGCTCGAACGCGCCGCCGAGGAAAACTCGGCCCGCGTGGCGGCGCGCAAGGGCGTGGCGCGCGTCATCGTCGAACGGCCCAACTTCAACGTGCGCGACTACCTGCTGAGCGGCACCGTCGGGCTGCTCGGCGCCATGGGGCAGCTCACGCTGGTGGCCTTTCTCACCTACTTCGCGCTGTGCTCGGGCGACACCTTCCGGCGCAAGCTGATCAAGATCACGGGGCCGAGCCTGCAGAAGAAGAAAGTCACCGTGCATGTGCTCGACGACATCACGCGCAACATCGAGCGCTATCTGCTGGTGCAGATCTTCACGAGTGCGCTGGTCGGCCTCGCCACCGGCCTCTCGTTCTGGGCCATCGGCCTCGAGAACGCTGCCGTCTGGGGCATCGTCGCGGCGGTCACCAACCTCATTCCCTACATCGGCTCGGTGATCGTGCTTTCGGCGGCCGGACTCGTGGCCTTCCTGCAGTTCAACACGCTGCAGATGGGCCTGCTGGTGGCCGGCACCTCGCTGGTCATCCACACGCTGGTCGGCAACCTGCTCATGCCCTGGCTTACCAGCCGCACCAGCCGCATGAACCCGGTGGCGGTGTTCGTCGGGGTGATCTTCTGGGGCTGGCTCTGGGGTATCTGGGGGCTGCTGCTGGGGATTCCGATCACGATGGTGATCAAGTCGATCTGCGACCGGGTCGAGGACCTGCAGCCGGTCGGAGAGCTGCTGGGGGAGTAGGGCTGCGCGCAGCAGCGCAAGCCAGCCGCTCCCGGGCGCCGTCGTGTCGCTCAGCGCAGGGCGCGCTGCATCAACACGGTGTCCACCCACTGCCCGAACTTGAAGCCGACGTCGCGCAGCACGCCGACCCGATCGAAGCCCAGCTTTTCGTGCAGCCGCTGCGAGCCCATGTTCGCGCTGTTGCCGACGACCGCCACCATCTGCGTGAAGCCGCTGTCAGTGCAGCGGCGGATCACTTCGTGCAGCAGCGCCTTGCCGATGCCGTGGCCGTGCATGCCGTGCGCGACGTAGATCGAGTCTTCCACCGTATGGCGGTAGGCGGAGCGGGCGCGGTAGGCCGTGGCGTAGGCATAGCCGGCCACTTCGCCGCCGATCGTCGCCACGAGGTAGGGCAGGCCGCGAGCGGTTACGTCGGCACGTCGCGCCTGCATCAGCTCGACGGTGGGCACATCCTCCTCGAAGGAGCAGAGGTCGTGCAGCACGTAGTGGCTGTAGATGGCCTGCACGGCGGCCATGTGGTGCGGTTCGGCGTCGAGGACTTCAACGGTGGTGGAAGCGATGGGTTGTGATGGCATGCCCCGATCTTGACGACCCACATTCGATAAGTGAAGCTTCGCCGAGATATGCAAGGCATGAGAAATACTTTGGACAAGTCGCTGAACCTCGACCAGCTCAGGTCCTTCGGGCTGGTGATCGAAACGGGCAGCTTTTCGGCGGCCGCCGAGCGGCTCGGGCTCTCGCAGCCGGCCGTGAGCCTGCAGGTCCGCCAACTGGAACGTCGCCTGGCGGTGCGGCTCGTCGAGCGTGTCGGCAAGCGCGCGAAGGCCACGCCCGCGGGTATGGAGTTGCTGCGCCACATGCCGCACATCGACGCCGCGGTGGAGAACGCGATCGACGCGCTGGCCGACCATGCGAGCGGCATCGCGGGCCGGGTGCGGCTGGGCACGGGCGCCACGGCCTGCCTGCATTTTCTGCCGGCCGTGCTGCGCGGCCTGCGCGAACGGTTTCCGGAACTCGGCGTGGTGGTGAGCACCGGCAACACGGAAGACCAGGCGCGCAAGGTGGAAGAGAACAGCCTCGACCTCGCGCTGGTCACGCTGCCGGTGGCGGGGCGTTCGCTGGCGGTGATGCCGGTGCTCGACGACGAGTTCGTCGCGATCGGTCGGGCGGACTTCGCGCCGCTCAAGGCGAGGGTGGCGCCGGGTGACCTGGGCGCGTTGCCGCTGGTGCTGTTCGAGCCCGGCGCCAACACGCGCAAGCTGGTCGACCGCTGGTTCGCCGCGCAGGGCCTGCATCCGCAGCCCGTGATGGAGCTGGGCAGCGTCGAGGCGATGAAGGAAATGGTGGCCGCGGGGCTGGGCCACGCCATCGTGCCCGGCATGTCGATGGCGGGCCGCGGCGCCCATCCCGAGCTGAAGACCAGCCGGTTGAATCCCCGCATGCACCGCACGCTGGCTGTGGTGATGCGGCGGGACAAGCCCGTCAGCAAGGCCTTGCGCGCGGTGCTCGATGCCATCGTGGGGGGGGGGGGGCCCCCCCCCCCCCGGGGCCCGGGTTTTTTTTTTTGGGTTTGGGGGCCCCCCCCCCCCCCCCCCGGGCCCCCCCCCCCGGGGCGCCAAAAAGGCCGGGGGGGGGGGGGGGGGGGGGGGGGGGGG
>NZ_JBGLYN010000058.1:0-40816 GCF_047304045.1 Variovorax sp. Varisp85 | reverse complement strand
CCCCAACCCTCCCCCGGAAGGGGAGGGAGAAAGAATTTCAGCGCACCGGCGGATTGAGGATCACCGGCGGCACCGGTGCCGTCGGCATCGTCGGCGCCGGCGGATTGAACGGCGGTACCGGCACCGGCGGAATCACCGGGATGCTCGGCGGCGTCACGGCAGGCGTCGTTATGTTGCGATCCGGCCCCGTGGCCGGAGGCACCGCCGGCACGCTGCCGCTGCTCGCCAGCGTCGCGTTGATCGCGTTCATGTCGTCGATCGTCAGCGTGCCGTTGGCCTGGCGCAGCTTCAGGTTGCCCAGCAGCACGTTGTAGCGCGCCTGCGCGAGGTCGCGCTTGGTCTGGAACAGCTGGCTTTGCGAATTCAGCACGTCGATGTTGATGCGCACGCCCACCTGGTAGCCCAGCCGGTTGGCATCGAGCGCGCTCTGGCTCGAGGCCTCGGCCGCTTCCAGCGCCTTCACCTGCCCCGCACCCGAGACGAGCCCGAGGTACGCCGCGCGCGTGGCCTGCGCCACGCTGCGCTTGGTGCCGTCGAGCACGCTGCGCGACTGGTCCTCGAGCGCCAGCGTTTCCTTGATGCGGTTCTCGGTGGCGAAGCCGGCGAACAGCGGCAGGTTGAACGTGACGCCGACCGTGGCCGCGTTGATGCGCGTGCCCACGGTGCTCGTGCTGGTGCCCGTCGGGTTGCGCGTGACGTTGTAGCCCAGGTTGGCGTCGAGCGTGGGCTTGTGGCCGGCCTTGGCCTTCTCCACTTCGAGCCCGGCCACGTCGAGCCCCAGGCGGGCCTGCTGGATGGCGGGGTGCACCTCGTCGGCCTGCGTGACCCAGGCGTTGATGTCCGCGGGCATGGCGGTGGGCAGCACCACCGGCACCCGCAGCGGCACCGGCACGCTGCCGGGACGGCCGACCAGCTGGTCGAGCACCACCTTCTTCACCTGCAGGTCGTTCTCGGCCGCGATTTCCTGGGCGATCACCAAGTCGTAGCGCGCCTGCGCTTCGCGCGAGTCGGTGATGGTGGAGGTGCCGACCTCGAAGTTGCGCTTGGCCGATGCCAGCTGCTCGGCCACGGCGACCTTCTGCGCGCGCACGAGCGCCAGGCTGTCCTGGCTCGCGAGCACGTCGAAGTACGCCTGGCTCACACGCACGATCAGGTCCTGCTCGGCAATGGTGAGCACCGCCTGTGCGATGTCGGCCTGGCGCTTGCCCTGCTCGTAGGTGGCCCAGTTGGCCGGCCGGTACAGCGGCTGCGTGGCGTTGATGCCGACGTTCTGCGTGTTGAAGTCGCGCGGCGTGGTGGTGCCGCGGCCGGCGCCGGTGAGGGTTTCGATGTCGAGGTCGCTGCGCGTCACGCCGGCCGTGAGTCCCACGGCGGGCAGGATGCCGGCCTTGGCCTGCGCGGCGCGCGCGATGCTGGCGTCGTACTGGGCCCGTGCGCCCTGGTAGGTGGCGTCGAAGCCGCGGGCGGATTCATAAAGCTCGTTCAGTGTCTGGCTCTGGGCCGGCGATGCGAGCAGGGCTGCGAAGATGCTTGCGAGCGCTGCGGAAAGAGGCGAAAGCCGGGGCCTGGAAGGCATTGAACGTCCTTGGAGAAAGAATCAGTAGCGCGGCACGGAAGGGTCGTGCTGCGAAGACCAGGCGTCGATGCCGCCCGCCACGTTGGCGAGCTGGTCAAAGCCGTTCTGGTTCAGGAAAGCGGCCACGCGCTGGCTGCGTGCGCCGTGATGGCACAGGCAGGCAATTCGAAGTCCGGGCTGGCCGTCATTGAGCTCGGCCAGCCGCCCGGGAATCTCGTTCATCGGAATCGCGACCAGGGTGAAGCCCTGGGGCACGACGCTCGCCGTCTGCAGTTCCCAGGGTTCGCGCACGTCGAGCAGCAAGGGGGTGGCGTCGGCGTCCTGGGCGAACCAGGCGGCAAGGTCGGCGGGGCGGACTTGGTCGATCATTCGGTGGACCGCCCGTTCAGAACGAGAAGCGCGAGGGCTCGGGGAAGTTCAGCAGCCGTGGGGCCACGGTGTCCCAGGGCTGGACCGTGTCCCACTTGCTTTCGCTCGTGCGGGTGACGAAGTGGGCGCGCATCATCGGCTCTTCGCCCACGATGGCCGAGAGGCGGCCGCCGACCTTGAGCGAACCCAGCAGGTTCTGCGGAATGCGAGCGACCGAGCCGCTGAGCACGATCACGTCGAAGCTCGGGCCGCTGGGCAGCGGTACGGCGCCGTCGGCATGGCGCACTTCGACGTTGGTCACGCCGTTCTGGCGCAGCGTCTCGGCGGCGCGGGCGGCCAGCACGGGGTTGATTTCGAGCGTCAGCACCTGGGCGGCGCGGGCGCCCAGCAGGGCGGCCATGAAGCCGGAGCCGGTGCCGATCTCGAGCACCGATTCATGCTTCTGGATGTGCAGGTCCTGCAGCGTGCGGGCCTCGACCTTGGGCGACAGCATGATCTCGCCGGGCACGGAGCCGTCGAGCAGCGGCAGTTCCATGTCGAAGAACGACAGCGTGCGGTGCGCGTCGGGCACGTAGTCTTCGCGGTGGATTTCGGCCAGCAGTTCGAGGATGTCGGTATCCAGCACATCCCAGGGGCGGATCTGCTGTTCGATCATGTTGAAGCGCAGGCGCTCGAGGGTGGGGGTGGGGTTCATGGCGTGGCTTTCCTTGTGGGCTCAGGACAAACCTTCAATTTTAGGCGTCGCCGATGACGCCTCCGCCGCGGTCGGCCTTCCGGGGCGCACGCAGAGTCCGTTGATCACCACCTCGGCCTGGGTGGCGAGGTATTTTTCGGGGTCGAGGGCCGATTCGCCGTCGACGCAGACCATGGCTGAATGCTTCCAGAGCATGAGGAAGACCATGGGTGCCACCACCGAGTAGATCGCGTGGTCGACGTCCATCGGAGCGAACTCGCCGCTGTCGATGCCGCGCTGGAAAATGCGCCGCAGCAGCTCGTGGCCGGGGCGGACCACTTCGCGGCGGTAGAACTCCGCCAGATCGGGAAAGTTGGCGCCCTCGCTCATCATGAGCTTGGTCAGGCCCGAGGCCTGGGTCATGCCGACGCGTTCCCACCACACTCTCATGCAGTAGCGCAGCATGTCGGCCGTGGTGCCCTCGAAAGCCGCGAATTCGGCGTTCCACTCGGTGAAACGGCCGCCGAGGCTTTCCATGACGACGGCCTTGAACAGCTCTTCCTTGCTCGGGAAATAGAGAAAGAGGGTGCCCTTGGAGACGCCGGCGCGCACCGCTACTTCCTCTGAGCGGGTGGCGGCAAAGCCTTTTTCGACGAACAGGTCGAGTGCGGCGGCCAGCAGTTCGCCGGGGCGCGCCTCTTTGCGGCGCTCACGCTTGGCGCGCACCGGGCAGATGATCTTGTCGACGAAGGAACGGGGCGGGGACATGGGATGTTAATGACTCGCGGGTTAGTAATGTAGTGACCGATATCCGTCACGTCAAGCCGCCACAATACCGGGCTCATCCTTTTCCAACCTCCCGGAGCCGCACCATGTCCACTTCATCGCCGCCCACCGAAACCATCGTGCTCGGCGGCGGCTGTTTCTGGTGCACCGAGGCGGTGTTCGACCGGGTGCAGGGCGTGCTGGACGTGGAGTCGGGCTATTGCAACGGCCAGACCGTCAATCCGACCTACGAGCAGGTCTGCACCGGCCGCACCGGCCACGCCGAGGTGGTGAAGCTCGAATTCGACCCCGCGCAGATCAGCCTGCGTGAAATCCTCGAGATCTTCTTCGTCGTGCACGACCCGACCACGCTCAACCGCCAGGGCAATGACGCCGGCACCCAGTACCGCAGCGGCATCTACTACACGAGCGACGCGCAGAAGCAGGTGGCCCAGGAGGTCATCCGCGAGATCGGGGTCAGCAAGACCTACAGCTCGCCTGTCGTGACCGAGGTGGCGCAGCTCGCCAACTACTCGGCGGCCGAGGCCTACCACCAGGACTACTTCCTGAACAACCCGAACCAGGGCTACTGCGCGTTCGTCGTGGGACCGAAGGTCGAGAAGTTCCAGAAGACCTTCGCATCGCGCGTCAAGGCCTGAGCGCCGATCGGTACCTCGCCCCGTGCATCTCTCCATCCGCCAGCCTCGGACCCGTTCGACCCGCGCGCTCGTCATCGCGCTGATGGTCGCGGTGTGGTTCGCGGGCACGCTCGGCTTGATGCACCGCTCGCTGCACGTGCCGGGCCTGCCGGCCGCCGCGGCGCAGGCTGGCCACAAGCATGCCGTCCCCCAGCTGGCCAGCCTGTTCGGCGAACACAACGACGCCGAGTGCCGGCTGTACGACCAGCTCTCGCACGGATCCGGCGTGCCCGGCGTGCCGCTGGTGGTGCTGCCGATGCTGCTGCCGTCGGCCGTCTTTGCTTTCCTGCAGGGCGAAGCCGTCGCCCGCTGGGTCGCGCTGTTCGACGCGCGCGGCCCGCCTTCCACTCGCTGAATCCCCTGTGTTCCGGCTGCCGCACCCGCTTCCCGCGCGGGCGGCGGCCGGTCGTTTCCCGATTCAACGAGTGTTCCTTCATGACTCCCAAATTCCGTCGCAACGCCATCGGCGTTGCCGTTCTTTCGCTCGCCTCCTTCGCAAGCATGGCCCAGGACCAGGCGCAGGTTCAGGCCCAACCCGCCGACGCCGCCAGCCTGCGCGAGGTCACCGTCACCGGCAATCCGCTCGGCGCCTCCGAACTGATCGCTCCCACCACCACGCTGTCGGGTGACAAGCTGCTGCTGCGCTCCCAGTCGACGCTCGGCGAAACGCTGGACAACGTGCCCGGCGTGAGCAGCAGCTACTTCGGCCCCAACGCCAGCCGCCCGATCATTCGCGGCCAGGACGGCGACCGAATCCGCATCCTGCAGAACGGCGGCGGCGCACCCGATGCCTCCGCGCTGAGCTACGACCACGCGGTGCCTGTCGATGCGCTGGTCACCGACCGCATCGAAGTGCTGCGCGGCCCGTCGGCGCTGCAGTACGGCGGCAGCGCTGTCGGCGGCGTGGTCAACGTGATCGACAACCGCATTCCTTCGGAGCCGATCAACGGCTTCGGCGGCCGCGCCGACCTGGGCTATTCCACCGGCAACAAGGAGAAGAATGGCGGCGTGGTGCTCGAAGGCGGCAGCGACCGCTTCGCACTGCACGTCGACGCCTTCAACCGCGACTCGAAGGACGTCTCGGTGCCGATCACCCTCGAATGCAGCAAGCCCGGCTCGCCGTGGACGGCGCGCAAGATCTGCAACTCGGCCAACGAGGCGCACGGCGGCGCGCTCGGCGGCACGATGTTCTTCGACCAGGGCTACATCGGTGCCTCGGTCAGCACTTACCGCAGCACCTACGGCACCGTGGCCGAGGACGACGTCACCATCGGCATGAAGTCCGACCGCTATGCGCTCGAAGGCGAGTGGCGCCCGGGCGGCTTCATCAGCAGCATCCACGCCAAGCTGAGCCACACCGATTACCGCCACACCGAGTTCGAGGGCGGCACGCCCGGCACCACGTTCTCGAACATGAGCAACGACCTGCGCATCGAGGCGCGCCACCAGAAGATCGGCAACTTCGAGGGCCTGGTCGGCTTCAGCAGCGAAACCAACCGCTTCGCCGCCGATGGCGAAGAGGCCTTCGCGCCGCACAGCCGTACGCGCTCCAATGCGCTGTTCATGTACGAGGAGTACGGCACTTCGTGGGGCCGGCTGAGCTTCGGCGCGCGCACCGAGCAGGTCCGCATCCGATCGCTGGGCTATCCGGACGATCCGACGGTCACGCGCTTTGCGGTCGGCGAGCGCACCTTCAACCCGCACAGCGCGGCCTTCGGTGCTCTGGTCAACCTCGCGCCTCAGTGGCAGCTGACTTCGAACCTCGCCTACACCGAGCGCGCGCCGAAGGACTACGAACTGCTGGCCAACGGCCCCCACGTGGCGACCGCCGCGTGGGAGGTGGGCGACCCGAACCTGAAGAAGGAAAAGTCGACCGGCCTCGACCTGGGCGCGCAGTGGAAGTCGGGCCCCAACACGGCCCGCGTCAACGCCTACGTCACGCGCTTCAGCAACTACATTGGCCTGACCGCGACGGGGCGCAACCTCGACGAGGAAGGCAACGTGGCCGAGCCCGGCGCCACCGATACGCTGGCCGAGTACGTCTACAGCGGCGTGCGTGCACGCTTCACCGGCATCGAGGCCAACGGCAACCTGCGCCTGCTGGGCAGCGAAGGCTTCGCGCGCATGGACGACGCCGGCACGCTGGACCTCGAATGGCGCGGCGACATCGTGCGCGCGAAGAACCTCGACACCGGCGAGCCGCTGCCGCGCATCGCGCCGCTGCGCCTGGGCGCGACGCTGGCCTATGCCAACGGTCCGTGGGGCGCGCGCTTCGGCTTCGACTACAACGCGGCGCAGCACCGCATTCCGTCGGTGGGTGCGCGCGAGACCGATGCCTACACGCTGTGGAACGCGGCCATCACCTACCGCATGAAGGTGCAGCGCGCCAACCTCACCTGGTACGCGCGCATGGACAACATCACGAACAAGCTGGCCTACAGCGCGACGTCGATCCTGACGACGACGGTGTATCCGAACGCGCCGTTGCCCGGGCGCACGCTGAAGGTCGGTTTGCGCGTGACGTTCTGATCTTGTGTTGCTCCCTCCCCCGTTGGGAGAGGGCAGGGGGTGGGGGCAAGCGGCCTTTGACAGGGCCATGGCTCCTGCGAGTGCCGCCTGCCCCCATCCCGACCTTCCCCCAGAGGGGGAAGGAGCAAGGCACTCACTGGGCTATCCTCGCCGAGTGAATTCCTTCGTCATCTCCTCCCTGCTCCCCGTCGTCCTGCTCATCGCCGCGGGCTACCTCGCCGGCAAGCGCCGATGGATCGGCGGCAATGCGGTGAAGGACCTGTCGCATCTCATCTTCCTGCTGCTCGCGCCCGCGCTGCTGTTCCGCGCCATGAGCACGGTGCACGTCGAGCAGCTGAGCCTGAAGCCGGTGGCGGCGTACTTCGTTGCTTCGGGCCTGCTGTTCGCGGCCACGCTGGCGCTGCGCGGATTCAATCGCACCGCGGCGGTGATCGCGCTGGCCAACACGTACAGCAACACGGTGATGATCGGCATCGCGTTGATCGGCCTGGCGTATGGCGAGGCGGGCATGGTGGTGCTGCTCACGCTGATCTCGCTGCATTCGCTGGTGCTCCTGACCAGCGCCACGGTGGTGCTGGAGCTGGCCGTCGCGCGCGAGCACGCGGGTGTCGGTGGCGAAGACAAGCGCCCCTCGATGGCACGCACCGTGATGCGTGCGCTGCGCAACGCCATCATCCACCCCGTGCCGCTGCCGATCATCGCGGGCCTGTTGTTCGCGCAGACCGGGCTGGTCATGCCCGAGTTCATCGACAAGCCGATCCAGTTGCTCGGCCAGGCCTTCGGCCCCATCGCGCTGGTGATGGTGGGCATCACGCTCGCGCTCACACCCATCGGCCGGCATTGGCGCGGCGCGCTGATGCAGGCGCTGGTGAAGAACCTGCTGCATCCGCTGCTGGTGGCCGTCATCGGTTGGCTGCTCGGCGTGCGAGGCATTCCGCTCACGGTGATGGTGGTGGCGGCGGCGCTGCCGATCGGCGCCAACGTGTTCCTCTTTTCGCAGCGCTACCGCACGGCCGAAGACCTGGTGACGGCCAGCGTCGCGATGTCGACGGTGCTGGGGCTCGCCACGCTCCCGCTCGTGATGGTCTGGGTGCAGTGGTTGCCCTGAGCCCTTCGGTTCTCTCTTCGTAGAACCTCGCAGACTTTCGCCTTAGCGCGGTTCGCCGCACGCCTATGCCGTTCGGCAGGGTGGCCGTTTGGAGAGATGGCGCGCGGCCTCTGCCGCCCTACATTTGCCGGCTGATGATTCACCCGGCGCGCTCTTCGCCCCTTCTTGCTATGGCGGTGGTCGCGACGACGATCGCCGCGCTGCAAGTACGCCCCGCGCAGGCCACAGGCGAGGCCAGGCCGTGCCGCACGCCGTGCCTGTCGGCGAACGTGCCGCGCGAGCCCGCCGAGCCGCCGCCCGCCGAGAAGGCTGAAAGGGCCGACGAGGGGCCGTCGAAGCCGAGGCCGGTGATCAGGACGCGCACACAGCCAGCCGCGTCGGCACCGCCGCCGGTGCAACGGGAAGCGGCGGTATCAAAGCCTGCGCCGTCGAAGCGCTGCAGCGAGATCAACATGCGCGCCGCCGTGGGCGAGCCGCTGTCGGATCAGGACATGAAGACATTGAGGAGCCAATGCTGATGACGACCATCACCACCCAACGAGTACGCCTGGCGCTGCGCGCGCTCGCGCTGTGCGCCGCCGTGCTTGCCGCCGCCTGCGCGCACCGCCCCGCGCCGGGCAACGCCATGCCCTTCGACCAGGCCGTGAACCAGGCGGTGGACGACCTGATGGTACAGACGCAGAAACTGCCGGCCTTCCTGGCCAAGGTGGAGTCGACGCTCACGCAGCGCCGCATCGTGATCGACCCGCTGCTCGAAGGCGCGAGCGGCCAGCAGACCGAGGTGACGCGCGTGGCCGAGCAGCGCATCGTGCAGCGCATGCAGGCGCAGTTCAGGCAGTTCACCGTCACGCCCTTCAACGCGAGCGAGATCGGCAGCGCGCAGTACGTGCTCAATGGCACGCTGGTGCGCGACAGGGACGCTTCGGGCGCACCGTACCGACTGAACCTTGCGCTGACCGAGATCCGCAGCGGCATGGTGATCGCGCAGTCGGTCACGCGCATCAGCGATGCCACGCTCGACACACGGCCCACCGCCTTCTTCCGTGACAGCCCGGTGAATGGCAAGGACCGCGGCGTCGAGGGCTACATCCGCACCGCCGAGACCCAGCCCGGCCAGGCCGCGGACGCGCTGTACCTGGAGCGCCTGCCGACCTCGACCGTGCTGCAGGAGGCCACCGCCGCCTACGAGGCCGGCCGCATGAGCGAGGCGCTCGGCCGCTACGAGGCTGCATCGAAGCGGCCCGACGGCCAGCAGCTGCGCATCTACAGCGGGCTGTACCTCACGCAGTCGCAACTCGGCCGCACGGCCGATGCCGAGAAGACCTTCGGCACCATCGCGCGGCTGGGCCTCGAAACCAACAACCTGAGCGTGAAGTTCCTGTTCAAGCCGGGCTCGACCGACTTCCTCGCCGATCCGAAGATCAGCGCTGCCTATCCGATGTGGCTGCGCCAGATTGCGCGGCAGGCGGCGCAGATCGATTCGTGCGTGGTGGTCACGGGCCACACGAGCCGCACGGGCTCGGAGGCGGTGAACGAGCGGCTGTCGCTGCAGCGCGCAGTGAGCGTGAAGACCCGGCTGGTGGGCGAGGCGGCGCCCCTGTCGAAGAAGCTGCGGGAATCGGGCATGGGCTTCCGCGAGAACATCGTCGGTACGGGGGCGGACGATGCGAGCGACGCGCTGGACCGGCGCGTCGAGTTCAAAGTCGTGAGTTGCGAGGCCTGACGACGATCCGCCTCACGGAGCCAGGCGCTCGCGCACCCAGTCGCTACCGTCGAGCCGGTAGCGCAGCCGGTCATGCAGCCGGCTCTTGCGGCCCTGCCAGAACTCCCAGCGGTCGGGCACCAGCCGGTAGCCGCCCCAGTGCGGAGGGCGCGGCGGCGAGAGCATGTGCTTGGCCGCGGCAACGGCGGCGTTCTTCACCAGCACGTCGCGTCCGCTGATCACCTCGCTCTGCGGACTGGCCCAGGCGCCGATGCGCGAATCGAGCGGGCGGCTCGCGAAGTAGGCGTCGCTCTCTTCGGCGCCTGCCTTCTCGACGCGGCCCTCGATGCGCACCACGCGTTCGAGTTCGACCCAGTGGAACTGCAGCGACGCATACGGATTGCCCGACAGCTCGCGGCCCTTGCGGCTCTCGTAGTTGGTGTACCAGACGATGCCGCGCGCGTCGTAGCCCTTGATGAGCACGATGCGGCTGGACGGCCGCAGGTCGCTGCCCACGGTGCACAGCGTCATCGCATTGGGCTCGGGCACCTGCGCGTCGATGGCTTCGGTGAGCCAGCGCTCGAACTGCTTCAGCGGATCGCCGGCGCTGTGGGCTTCGCCGAGTTCGGCGCGCTCGTAGCTCTTGCGCAGCGCCGCCAGTGCGTCATTGGAGAGGGGGGAGGTCATGCCGGGATTGTTGCGCACATACTCGGCCCATGACGACCATGAAGGTGAATTCCCCGGTGGTGATCGTGCTGGCCTCGGGCCGCGGCGAACGCTTCATCGCGGCCGGTGGCGCGGGCTCGAAGCTGAAGGCGTTGCTCGCCGGCAGGCCGGTGCTGGAGCGCACGCTCGACGCGGTGCGCGCCAGCGGCCTGCCATGGCACGTGGAAGATGCGGGGCACCCCGGCATGGGCGATTCGATCGCGGCCGCAGTGCGCGCAACGCCCGATGCGGCGGGTTGGCTGATCCTGCCGGGCGACCTGCCGCTGGTGCAGCCCGCGACGCTGCAGGCTGTTGCAGCAGCCCTGGGCGGCCGGGTGAATGCCGTGCAGCCGCAGTACCGGGGCGAGCGCGGCCATCCGGTGGGCTTTGCCGCCGGGTGCGGTGCGCAACTCGCCATGCTGGAGGGAAGCCTGGGCGCATCGTCCATCCTGCGGTCGATGCGTGCCATCGATTCGGTGGCCGACCTGGTGGTGGACGACGTCGGCGTGATCACCGACATCGACACACCCGAGGCGCTGGCGCAGGCCGAGACGCTGTGGCTGGCGCGCGAGGGCGCCTAGCTTTTGCCGCCCGTTTCGATCAGGGCTTGGTGATCACCGCACAGGCGATGCGCGGGCCCGAGTTGCCTGACGGCTGCGTCGTGAAATCGTCGCGGTCGCGATGCACCACCAGGGCGCGGCCCACCACGTTGTTGGCGGCGCCGTCCGTCAGCGAGATCGAGTGGTCTTCCACGCTGAAGCGGGCCACGCCGCTGGCATCGGCCACCAGGCTCGGCAGTTCGCCGGCATGGCTGCCCGCGGCGGCGAACTTGCCGTGCGTGCCGCCGGTCGGATTGAAGTGGCCGCCCGAGGCGTCGCCGTTGTTGCCGCAATCGCCCTTCTCGTGGATGTGGAAGCCGTGCTCGCTGCCCGGTGCCAGCCCGCGCACTTCGCCCGACACGCGCACGCCGTGGTCGAGCGCGGCGAAGGTCACCGTGCCGCGCGTCGGGTTGGGCGTGATGGCGCCGGTCGGCACCAGCTCGACGGCGGTGCTCGGCTTGCCGCCCATGCTGCCGCAGGCGGCGAGAAGGGCGCAGGCGAGGAGGGCGGCGCCGGCGGCGGCGAGACGACGTTGGGTCATGTGTTTTCCTTGGATGATTCGGAAGGTTGGGAAGAAGAGTCTGAAGACCCCGGAACATATACCGGAGGCTGCGGCGCCCCGCAATCGGCGGCGGCCTCGGTTTGCTGCTGGCGCTGCTGTTCCTGAACGGCGGCCAGCGCCACCAGGCGGGCCAGCGCCGCGTCGTGGATCGAGTGGCGCTGCAGTTCGAGCAGCGTCTGGCGTGCGTAGTCGAGCGAAGTTCCGTAGCGGCCGACGGCGTTGGCGAAGATGTGGCGGTAGCGCTCGTCGCTGAGCTCGCCCGTGAAGTTGGGGCTGCGCCGCGACAGCGTGAACGCCAGCGCGCGCACAGGCCCTTCGGCCGTGCCGCAGCGCAGCCATTTCGGGTCGTACACGCCAGTCGGCATCTCGCGCAGCCAGAGCCGGCGCAGCGTTTCCAGACCCTCGGCCCTGGGCACGCGGAACACCATGCCACGGCAGCTGCCGCCCGAGAGCAGTCCGAACACGAGGCCGGGCACCTGGACGCTGCCGCGGTTCACGCGGCTCCACATCTTCAGCGCGCGATGCCAGCCGCGCACCCAGGCCTGGCGCCGCTCGACGAAGTCGAACTCGGGCCGCCAGATCAGCGAGCCATAGCCGAAGAGCCAGAGATCCTCATGCCCGCCCCAGTCGGCGATGGCGCGCTCGAGCATCGGCTGCGGATCGCGCAGGGGTTTGGGCATGGGGTCGAGTCCCGGCGGACCGGGGTTCGGCGCAGGGTCCGACATGGGGATGCCGGGACCGCCGCCTACAATTTCCTGATCATGGTTCACCGCACCATTATTTACCTACCCCTTCCCTATGGAGCAAGATCCCCGATGAGCGATGACGACAGCCAGCAGAATTTCATCCTCGGGTTCGTCATGGCGCTGATCGCCCTGGTGATCTTCTTCGTGGTCGGCATCGTGCTCTGGCACAGGGGCCACAACCCGGCGGTCGCGCAGGCCGCCGCCGCTCCCGCGGCGGTGGTGGTCTCGGCGCCCGCCCCCGGCGCCGCGCCCAAGGTGGCCGAGGTCACCGAGACCGTGACGGTCACGATCCCCGACGGCGCAAGCATCCGCGTGGTCGACGGCGTGGTGAACTTCTACTTCGCGACCGGCAGCGCCGACCTTGCACCCGGCGCCGCCGAGGCGCTGGCCGCGGTCATCAAGGGCGTCGAGAGCGGCCGCAAGGCGGTGGTCTCGGGCTTCCACGACACCACCGGCGACGCCGCCATCAACGAACAGCTCGCGAAGAAGCGCGCCGAGATGGTGCGCGACGTGCTCGTGGGCCTGGGCGTGCCGGCGGCCAAGGTCGACCTGCAGAGGCCCGCCGTGACGGCCGGCTCGGGCAACGATGCCGAGGCGCGCCGCGTCGAGGTGAAGCTGGTGGACTGAGCGTCGCGCGCATCGGCTGCAAGAGCAGAAGAAGCCCGGTGACGCCGGGCTTTTTCATGGGTGCTTCCCTGCAGGGGCGCGGATGAGTGGATTCGTATTGGCGGGCACCCGGATTTCATCGGGCTTTCGTGCCCGGCTTGTTACCATGGGTCTCCAGGCCCACAGCCGCCCTGGCGGCACGCAGCAAGAGCCACCGACCCCATGAGCAGCAGCACACACCCCATCGTCCGCGACGTCACCGATCGCATCCGCGAGCGCAGCAAGGGGCTGCGCAGCGCGTACCTCTCCCGCCTCGCCGAAATCCGCGACCGCGACCGCGGCTCAGACCGCATGGGCTGCGCCAACGTGGCGCACGCCGTGGCCGGCATCCCGGCGAACGACAAGTTCCGCGTGGTGGCCGAGCGCGCGCCCAACATCGGCATCGTCACCGCCTACAACGACATGCTCTCGGCCCACGCGCCGTACCAGGGCTACCCCGACATCATCAAGCACGAGGCCCGCCGACTCGGCGCCACCGCGCAGGTGGCTGGCGGTGTGCCCGCCATGTGCGACGGCGTCACGCAGGGCACGCCCGGCATGGAACTGAGCCTGTTCAGCCGCGACCTGATCGCCATGAGCACGGCCGTCGCGCTCACGCACGACATGTTCGACAGCGCGCTGCTGCTCGGCGTGTGCGACAAGATCGTGCCGGGCCTGCTGATCGGCGCGCTGCACTTCGGCCACCTGCCGACCGTGTTCGTGCCCGCCGGCCCGATGCCCTCGGGCCTGTCGAACAATGCCAAATCGAAGGTGCGCGAGCAGGCGGCGCAAGGCCTCGTGGGCCGCCAGGGCCTGCTCGACGCCGAGATGGCGGCCTATCACACGATGGGCACCTGCACCTTCTACGGCACCGCCAACAGCAACCAGATGCTGCTCGAGGCCATGGGCCTGCACGTGCCCGGCACTGCCTTCATCCAGCCCGGCGACGCGATGCGCGAAACGCTCACGCGCGAAGCGGTGCGCACCGTGCTGGGCAAGGCGAGCGACATTTCCTTCCAGTGCCCGCCCATCGGCGAGATGGTGGACGAGCGCTGCATCGTCAACGCCATGGTCGCGCTGCTGGCCACGGGCGGCTCCACCAACCACCTGATCCACTGGGTGGCCGTGGCGCGCGCCGCCGGCATCGTGATCGACTGGGACGACTTCTCGAAGCTCTCCGATGTGGTGCCGCTGCTGAGCCGCGTGTATCCCAACGGCAGCGCCGACGTGAACGAGTTCCAGGCCGCGGGCGGTCCCGGCCTCGTGATCGGCGAACTGGTCGACGCCGGCCTCATGCATGCCGACGTGCTGACGGTGCGCGCGGGCGGCATCCGCGAATACGCGAACATCCCGGCGCTGGCGGGTGATGGCGCCGAACAGCGCCTGCAATGGAGTCCCGCGGCGCCGCTGAAGAACGAAGCCATCACACGCACGGTCGCGAATCCGTTCAGTGCCACTGGCGGCCTCAAGCTGCTGGGCGGCAACCTCGGGCGCAGCGTCATCAAGGTGTCCTCGGTGCCCGACGATCGCCATGTCATCGAAGCGCCCGCGCGCGTGTTCGACTCGCAGGCCGCGCTGCACAAGGCCTTCACCGCCGGCGAACTCGAGCGCGACGTGGTCTGCGTGGTGCGCTGGCAGGGCCCGCAGGCCAACGGCATGCCCGAGCTGCACAAGCTCACGCCGCCGCTGTCGGTGCTGCAGGGCAAGGGATTCCGCGTGGCGCTGGTCACCGACGGCCGCATGAGCGGCGCGTCGGGCAAGATACCGGCCGCCATCCACGTCTCGCCCGAAGCGGCTGCGGGCGGCCCGCTCGCCAAGGTGCGCGACGGCGACCTGATCCGCCTCGACGCGGTGGCGGGTACGCTGGCCGTGCTGCTGCCCGAAGACGAATGGGCCGCGCGCGAAACCGCGACGCTGCCCGAAGCGCAGCGCATCGCCGATGGACACGGCCTCGGCCGCGAACTGTTCGCCGGCATGCGCCGCAATGCACTCACTGCCGAAGAAGGAGCCTGCTCATGGCTGTAATCGGGCTCGCCCCCAGGCTGCGCGTGCTTCGTGCCGCTTCGCCTTCCCCCTTCCGGGGACAACACCGGTGGCCCGGCAAAGCCGGTTCCGCGGCGTTTCTGGAATTGAGCACCGCGATTTTCAGGATCGCGGATGTGCTTGAAGTAATGGAGCTATGAAATGACAAAGAAACTCACCGCCCTCGAAGTCATGCGCGATGCGCCGGTCATTCCGGTCATCGTGCTGAACGACGTGAAAGACGCCGTCCCTCTCGCTCGCGCACTGGTGGCTGGCGGCATCCGCATGCTCGAAGTCACGCTGCGCACGCCGCAGGCGCTGCAGTGCATCGAAGCCATCGCCAGGGACGTTCCCGAGGCCGTGGCCGGCGCCGGCACCATCCGCAGCGCGGCCGATGCCCAGGCCTCGGCGCTGGCCGGCGCGAAGTTCGGCGTGAGCCCGGGCTACACGCGTGCGGTCGGCAAGGCCTGCCACGACCTCGGCCTGCCGCTGCTGCCCGGCGTGGCCACCGGCAGCGAGATCATGATGGCGCAGGAAGACGGCTACACCCAACTCAAGTTCTTCCCCGCGCTGCAGGCCGGCGGGCTGCCGATGCTCAAGGCCTGGCAGGGTCCGTTCGGCGACGTCACCTTCTGCCCGACGGGCGGCATCCAGGCGGGCAACGCGGCCGAGTTCCTCGCGCTGTCGAACGTGGCCTGCGTGGGCGGTTCGTGGATCGTGCCGACCGACGCGATCCGCGAAGGCGACTGGGCCCGCATCGAGCAACTGGCACGCGCCGCGAGCCAGCTGCCGCGCTGATCATGCGCGCCGATTTCGACGCGGGCGACCTGAAGGTCATCGCGTTCGACGTTTTCGGCACGGTGGTCGACTGGCACAGCGGCATTGCCGCCGAGGTCGAGCGCGCATTGCCGGGCGTGGACGGCGCGGCCTTCGCGCTGGCGTGGCGCGCGGGCTACCAGCCCGCGATGAAGGCCGTGATGGAGCGCATTGCCGCGGGCGAGGGCGGCTTCACGCTGCTCGACGAGCTGCACCTGAGCATGCTCGAACAGGTGCTGCGCGATTTCGGCCTGTCCGAGCGCCTCGACACGGCCGCCAGGCGCGACCTGAGCCGCGCCTGGCACCGCCTGCCGGCCTGGCCCGATTCGGTGCCGGGTCTCACGCGGCTCAAGAAGAAGTTCACCATCTGCACGCTGTCGAACGGGAACATCGGCCTGCTCACCGAGATGGCGAAGCGTGCGGGCCTGCCCTGGGACTGCGTGCTGTCGGCCGAGGTGTTCAAGGCCTACAAGCCCGACCCGCGCACCTACCTCGGCGTGGCGGGTGTGTTCGATGCAACGCCCGGTCAGGTGATGCTGGCCGCCGCGCACCACGACGACCTGGCCGCCGCGCGCGTGTGCGGCCTGAAGACGGCCTACATCGAGCGCCCGCACGAATTCGGCCGCGCCAAGCCGAAGGACGTGTCGCCGCAGCCGGACAACAACCTGCATGCGCGCGACATCGAGGCGCTGGCCGACCTGCTGGGCTGCTGATCAGCCGGTGAGCAGCTTCTCCACCGTACGCAGGTTGCGCGTGGTGGTGCTCGACTTGTAGCGCGTCTTGGCCAGCAGCTTGGCCACCGGCGTATCGAGGCTCTCGCCGCGCGGGCATTGCCAGTACAGAACGCCCTTGCCGGGCTCCATCTGTTCGACGTCGGCATCGACGGTGCCGGCCTTCTCCACGATCTCGTCGAGCATCGCGGTGTCCGAGCCGAACACGATGTAGGGATGCCGCTCGTCGTCGATGCGCTCGAAGGGATAGGCCTTGGCCACGTCGGCCACCTGCTTCTGTGTGAGCAGCACGATCCACGCCTCGTAGCCGAATCGCTTGCGCAGCGCCTGCTCGATGCGCTTGCGCAATGCGGTGGCATCGCGCTCGTCGGTGTCGAACAGCACGTTGCCGCTGGCGAGCACGGTGCGCACCGCGCCGAAGCCGAGTTCTTCCGCGAACAGCGCCTTCAGGTCGGCGCTCTTGATCGCGATGCCGTTGACGTTCACGCCACGCAGCAGGGCAACGCGGCGAGTCATCAGCGCAGGCCGCCGCCGGCGGCGCCTTCGTCACGCTGGATCAGCTCGATCTTGTAGCCGTCGGGGTCCGTCACGAACGCGATCACGGTGGTGCCGCCCTTGACCGGCCCGGCCTCGCGCGTCACGTTGCCGCCCGCGGCCTTGATCTTCTCGCAGGCCGCGTACGCGTCGGGCACGCCCAGCGCGATGTGGCCGTAGGCGGTGCCCAGTTCGTAGCTCTCGGTGCCCCAGTTGTAGGTGAGCTCGATCTCGGCCTGCTCGGGGTTGCCCTTGCCGTAGCCGATGAAAGCGAGGCTGTACTTGTACTCGGGGTTCTCCGAGGTGCGCAGCAGGTTCATGCCGAGCACCTTGGTGTAGAAGTCGATGGAGCGCTGGAGGTTGCCGACGCGCAGCATGGTGTGGAGGAGTCGCATCTCGTGGGGGCCGTTGGGCGTGAAGAAAGGGAGGCCGCTATTGTCTGCCTCCCGCCGCGACGATCAAGCCGCCAGTGTCAGCAGGTGGGCCTGGTGGCGCTTCAGGAATTCCATCAGGTGCCGGGGATATTCAGGCACCACCGCATCGCGCACGCTGGGGCGGGCCGCCAGCGCCTTGCGCCAGGCCTTGACCCTGGGCAGTGCGTCGAAGACATGCGAGTCGCTGATCGCGTCGAACACCTCGAAGTAGCGGAACATCGGTGCGAAGACCGCGTCGACGAGGCTGAAGTTCTGGCCGGCGAAGTAGGGACCTTCTCCCGAGGCTGCCAGCGCAGCTTCCACGCGCTCGAACCTGGCGACGAGCGCCAGCCGCTTCTGCTCGAACACGGCCGCGTCCTGCGTGGTCTCGTAACCCCAGAGGTCGCCGAGGATGGCCGAGCCGAACTCCATCCACGCGCGATGTTCGGCGCGCTGGAGCGGGTCTTCGGGGTGCAGGCGGGCGCCGGGCTGTGTCTCCTCGAGGTACTCGCAGATCACGTTGCTCTCGAACAGCACGGCCTCGCTGCCGTCGGGCCGGCGCACCTTCAGCAGCGGTACCTTGCCGAGCGGCGAGATGTCGAGAAACCACTGGGGCTTGTTCGCGAGGTCGATGACGACGCGCTCGAAGGGCACGCCCTTTTCATGCAGTGCGATCGCGGCGCGCTGGACGTACGGGCACAGCAGGTGGCTGACGAGGGTGAGAGCTTGCGTCATGGGGCTTTCCGTTCCTGGGTGATGGATGTGTCTGGAAGGCCGCGATTCTTGCGGTCCGGAACAACCTTTTCCCGGAAAGCCCATTCGGAAAATGGGCCTCGTGTGCTATGCCGCTGCGTCGAGCCAGTGCGTGATGCGCCCGCCGTGCATCACGCCGATGCGGTCGGCCATGGCGTGCGCCTCGGCCTCGTTGTGCGTGACGAGGATGGCGGTCTGGCCGGCCTGCTTGAGGATGCCGCGCACCTCCGCAGCCAGCCGCTCGCGCGTGCCGCCGTCGAGGTTGGAGAACGGTTCGTCGAGCAGCAGCAGGGCGGGCGAGGGCGCGAGCGCGCGGGCCAGTGCGACGCGTTGCTGCTGGCCGCCGGAGAGTTGGTGCGGATAGCGTTCGCCCGCGTCGGCGAGGCCGACCAGCGCCAGCATTTCCGCCACGCGCGATTGCTGCGCCGTGCGGCCAAGCCGGCGCAGGCCGAAGGCCACGTTCTTCGCCGCCGACAGGTGCGGGAACAGCGCGTACTCCTGGAACATCATGCCCACGTGCCGCTGCTCCGGCGGCAGGTGCTTCTGCGCGGACGAGAGAAGCACGTCGCCGAGCCGGACCGTGCCGGCGCGCACGGGCTCGAAGCCTGCGATGGCACGCAGCACCGTCGTCTTGCCGCAGCCCGAAGGGCCGAACAGGCAGCCGATTTCGCCGGCGTCCAATGCCAGCGAGAAGCCCTCGACGACCGTGTGCGGGCCGCGCGGTGTGTTGTATGCGAGCTGGATCGCATCGAGGTGCAGGGGGGAACTCATGGTGTCTGGTCGGGGCCGGGTGCGGCCGAAGGCGCGCCCAGCTGGTTGCGCGCGAGCAGCAGGATGGGCAGCAGGCCGGCCAGCACGATGGCGAGCGCGGCAATCGCGCCTTCTTCATACGTGCCGCGCGCGGCCTCGGCATACAGCCAGGTGGCGAGGGTGTCGAAATTGGCGGGCCGCAGCAGCAGCGTGGCCGGCAATTCCTTCATCGCATCGACGAACACCAGCAGCGCGCCCGTGGCGATGGCGGGGCGCAGCAGTGGCAGGTGCACGCGGCGCAGCGTCCCGCCGGTGGTTTCGCCGAGCAGGCGCGAAGCCTGTTCGATGGCAGGCGGAATGCGCGCGAGGCCGGCCTCGATGCCGCCGACCGGCATCGCGAGAAAGCGGATCGCGCAGGCCACGACCAGCACGATGCCCGCGCCCATGAGCGGCAGGCCCTGCCACCCGAATGCCGTGGCGAGGGCGCTGTCGAAGGCCAGCGCCGGCGTGAGCAGGCCGATGGCCAGCACTGTGCCCGGCACCGCGTAGCCCAGCGTCGCCGCACGCGCCTGCCATCGCGCGCGGTTGGCGAGGCCCGCGCCCTGGCTGCGCGAGGCCCAGGCGACGACCAGCCCCGCCGCGACTGCGGCCGCGGTGACACCCGAAGCCAGCGCCAGCGTGTTGCCGAGGCTCGCGACCAGGCCTTGGGACATGCCGCCGCCCTGATGCAGCCGCTTGAAGCTTTCCCGCACGAGGTAGAACGCAGGGGCCACGAAGCCGATCAGCACCGGCAGCGCCGCCGCCGCGCTGGCGGCCCACGCCGCACCACCGTGCAGCCGCCGCGGCTGCACCGCGCGCATGCGCTGCGCCGAGCCGAAGCGCTGGTGCTGCCGGCCATTGCGTTCGAGCCAGACCAGCGCCACCACCACGAACAGCATCGCGCACGCGATCTGCGCGGCCCCTGCGAGGTCGGAGCGCGTGATCCACGTCGTGTAGACCGCCACCGTCAACGTGTTCACGCCGAGGAACTCCGAGGCGCCGATGTCGTTGAGCGTTTCGAGCAGCGCGAGGCTCAGCCCCACGGCCAGCGCCGGCCGCGCCAGCGGCAGCGCCACGCGGAAGAACGCGCCGCGCCGGCTCTCGCCGAGCGTGCGCGCCGCTTCCATCAGGTGCGCCGGCTGCGTCATGAACATCGCGCGCGCCGTCATGTAGACGTACGGATAGAGCACGAAGCCCAGCACGAAGATTGCACCGGGCATCGAGCGCAGGTCGGGCAGGCGGAACTGGCGCGGGCTGTCGAAGCCCAGCATCCAGCGGATCGCGCCCTGCATGGGGCCGATGGGGTGCAGCAGGTCGAGGTACGCGAAGGCGACGATGTAGGTTGGCATCGCCAGCGGCAGCAGCAGCGCCCAGTGCAGCACGCCGCGCCCCGGGAAGTCATGCGCCGTCACCAGCCACGCGCAGCCGGTGCCGATCACCAGCACCAGCACGCCCACGCCCGTGAGCAGCATGGCCGTGTTGAGCGCCGCCTGCGGCAGCACGTTCGCAAACAGCGGCCCCCAGTGCCCGAGGCCCGAGCCGAAGGCGAGCCACGCCAGCGTGAGCACCGGCGCGAGCACGCCGACGGCGATGGCGAACGAGGCAAGACGCCAGACCGGACCTGCGGCGTGCAGGCCCGGGAGCTGGCGTCGTGTCATTCGCATGCTTCCTCAGGCACCGGGAAGGCGTGCCCGGCCGCTTGCGTCACTGGTCGAAGCCGACCTTGTCGACCAGCGCGCTGGCCTGCTTGCGGTACTTGGCGATCTCGGCCACGGGCAGCGGGTCGGCCTTCAGCTCGCCGATGCTCGACGCGATGATCGGGTCGAGCGCGACGCCCTTGCGCACCGGGTACTCGTAGTTGGTCTGCGCATACAGCGCCTGCGCCGGCTCCGACACCAGGAACTCGAGCAGCTTGACCGCGTTGGCGCGCTGCGGCGCGTTCTTCGCCACAGCCGCGCCGCTGATGTTGACGTGCGTGCCGCCGCTCTTGGCGAAGGTCGGGCGCACCACCTTGATGGCGTCGCCCCACTTGCGCGCGTCGGTGCCTTCCTTGGAACTCTTCATCTGGCCAACGTAGTACGAGTTGGCCAGGCCCACGTCGCAGATGCCGCCGAGGATGTCGCGCGCCACGTCGCGGTCGCCGCCCGTGGCCTTGCGCGCCAGGTTGGCCTTGACGCCGCGCAGCCACTGCTCGGCCTTGGCTTCGCCGTCGTGCGCGATCAGCGCGGCGACCAGCGCGGTGTTGTAGGGGTGCTGGCCGGCGCGGATGCAGACCTTGCCCTTGTATTTCGGGCTGGCGAGGTCTTCGTAGCGGAAGCTCGTGAGCGGCAGGGCCTTGTCGGCATAGAGCACGCGCGCGCGCAGCGAGAGCGAGAACCACTGGCCGTCGGCGCCGCGCAGGTTGGCCGGAATGGCCGATTCGAGCGCGGGCGATTTCACGGGCTGCGTCACGCCGCCGTCGACGAGGTCCATCAGCGCGCCGATGTCCACGGTCATCAGCACGTCGGCCGGCGAGCGGGCGCCTTCGGCCTTGACGCGCTCCAGCAGGCCGTCCTTCACGAACACGGTGTTGACCTTGACGTTGCTCTGCGCGCTGAAGGCAGAAATCAGCGGCTGGATCAGTGCGGGCTCGCGCGTCGTGTAGAGCGTGAGTTCGTCGTTCGCAGCGTGGGCGGGCAGGGCGGTGAGGGCGAGCCAGGCGGTAGTGGCGCCGATCAATGCGCGCGCGGCGCGGACTTGAGCGCCAGAGCGTTCGGTCATGAAAAATCCTCCAGGACGGTGAAGTGTTCTTGTGAAAGCATCGGCGGCACGGCGTGCGGCACCAATGCGAACAATTATCACTGACGAAGAGGGGATGAGCCGTTTGGACTTACGAGCTGAAGGCCTACTGCAGGCGAATCGACGTTCAGCGTCAACGCGGTGAGCGCCGGGTTGTCGATGTCGGTGGCCAGGGTTCGTGCGGCCACCGCCCCATCCGGATCGCCGAGGGCGGCGCGAAGGAGGTGGGCCCGCACCACGAGTTCCCGCATGCCGGTTCGTGCGGCGATGTCCATCAACTCGTCCACCTGCCGGCGGATCGGCGACGTGCGCCGCGACACGCCAAGGCGGCAAAGCGCCTCCAGCACATAGGCCTCGCCCCACAGGTAGGCGTCCGGCGGGCGGGTGCAGCGGATCAGTGTGTCCAGCAGGATTTCCTCGGCGCGCGCAGCGTCGCCGCGAGCCATCGCGACCAGTCCGAGGCCGCGGCCGGCAATGCCTTCCCAGCATGGATCGCCCAGCTGGCATCCCAGCGCGAAGGCGTGCTCGAAGCGCTCAGCGGCCGGCTCCAGTTGGCCGTCGCTCAGATCTATTTCGGCGCGAAAGGACAAGGGCCAGGGAAGGAAGGCGGCCCACAGCCGGCCAGCCTGGTCGACGGCACGGTCGACGATCGGCCTCGCTGCTTCCCATTCGCCGCGCAGGATCATGGCCCGACCCAGCATGGACTCGGCGTAGATCACCTGTTTGGGCTCGCCCGCCTCCGACGCCCAGGCTGCGGCGTCGCGCAGCGTTTCCATGGCGGCCGGGTAATAGGCCGAGTCGCTCAGGATGGAGCCCTTCACCGTGGCGATCCGGGCCCGCTCGGCAAGGGAGTCGCCTGCCAATGGCTCTGCCCGTGCCATCCAGGCCAGCGCGCGCTCATAGCGACCTCGCAGGAACTCGACGTAGCCCAGTTCGCGGCATGCGGCGGCGGCCAGTGCGGGCGCGGCTTCACGGCCGATGGCCAAGGCCTCGTGCAGGGCCGCGGCGCCCTCTTCGTCGCGGCCGCGCGCCGCGTGCACCAGCGCGCCGCCCAGCGCGACCCGCGCGCGCGTGCGCAGGGCGGGATCGCCGGTGCCGTCGGCGTCGACCATGGCTCGGCGCAGGCATTGCAGGCCGGCCTCGAGCACGCCCGCGCCGATGGCGGCCTCGCCAGCCTCGAGCTGCGCCAGGGCACCCGCGCGGCCAATGGCCGGCCGGGCTGTCGGCGTGGCCGTCACGGTGTGCAGTGCATCGGCCAGCGCGGGCCCGGGTGCGACGCCGAGCTGGCGCCTGAACAGTTCCCGGCAGGCGGCCGCCTGCCGCGCCGCGCCCATCCCGTCGCCCGCCGCCGCAAGGCAGCGCACCAGCAGGACATGCGCGTTTTCGTCCAACGGGTCCAGGCTGACGAGCCGGTAGGCCAGGTCGGCGGCCGCGCCCGGCGCCCCGTCCGCCACGCGGGACAAGGCGGCTTCGCGCAGCACGGCTTCCGCCGTGGCCTGCATCCTTCGTCGCTCGGACTGCAGCCACGCTGCGAACGACGGGCTCGATGAAAAGCCCAGGCCCTCCAGCAGCTCGCATCCGAGCCCATGGAGCGACAACGCGTCCGACCAGTCTCCCCGCGTCAGCACGGCAACGTCCACGCCGGCGACGTGCTCGTGCGGAAAGGCGATCGCATCTCCGCGCAGCGTGCAGTCGCCCAGGGCCCGACGCAGTTCGCGAAGGTTCCAGCGCAGCGCAGCCAGCGGGTCTTCGGCGTCCTCGAACAGCAATCCGGCCAGGCGCTGCCGCGCAACAGCGCCCGGTTGGAGCGCGAGATAGGCAAGCAGTCCCCAGGCCTTGTGGCCCCGGATGGGCGCGACCGGGCCGTCTGCGCTCACCACACACGGCACGCCAAGAAGCTGGACGAAGGGCCTCATGCCCGCAGTGTGGCAGAGCGAGGCACGGGGCGCGGCAGGATCGTGGGGTCAGGCCTCCGCAGTCGTCGGATCGATCGTCGTCACCACGCGGGCCACGCTGTCGGCGGGGAATCCGCCCTTGCGCGCGTGCTCGCGCACCAGCTCTTCGCTGGCCGCGTTGTAGACGCAGTAGATCTTGTCGCCCGTGACGTAGCTGTGGACCCATTGCACGTCGGGGCCGAGTTCGCGCAGCACGCCGCACGACTTCTGGGACACGGCCTGCAGTTCGGCGGCGCTGGCGGCGCCGATGTTGGGAATGGCGCGTTCGATGACGAATTTGGGCATGAGGCTCACCTTGAAGAGAGAGTCGAAGGGAGCGCGACCGTAGGCGCGGCGCGTTTGAGCTTGCGTTTGACGGCGGGTTACCCCGCCGCGGCCCCCTTGGCGACTACCGCCGCCTGGTGCCAGCCGCCGATGAGTCCGCCGGCTGGTCCGCCGAAGCCTGCCGTGCGAGCGACAGTGCCAGGTAGTCGACGAAGGCGCGCACGCGCGCCGCGAGTCGGTGGCGCTGCGGGTAGACCGCGTAGATGTCCGCGTCCGGCGTGTGGTGCTGCGGCAGGACCTGCACGAGGCGGCCGCTGCGCAGGTGGCGGGCAATGTCCCACTCCGCGCGCATCAGGATGCCGTGCCCGTCGAGCGCCCAGTTGACGGCGATCTCTCCGTCGTTCGTCGTCAGCGTGCCGCGTGTCTTGACGGCCTGCGTGGTGGCGCTCTTGCCCCGGCCGCTCGACAGCCGCCAGAGGCCGTAGGCCTCCTCGCCCTGCCGGATGCCGATGCAGTTGTGCCTGGCCAGGTCGCCGGGCACCTTGGGCATGCCGCGCCTGGCGATGTAGGCCGGCGCGGCGCACAGCAGGCGGCGGTTGGCAGCGATCCGCCTTGCGATCACGCGCGAATCCGGCGGCGCGCCGAAGCGCACGCAGACGTCGAAGGAATCGTCCGTCAGCGGCGGCGGATTGACCGACAGCTGCAGCTGCACTTCCACCTCCGGATATTCGCGCACGAACTTGGATATCAACGGCGCGATGTGGCTGCGGCCGAAGCCGAGCGTGGCGTTGACGCGCAGCAGACCCCGTGGCGTCGCCTTCGACGCGCCCAGCATTTCGCCCATGCTGTCGATGTCGTTCAGGATCCGGCGCGCGTGCTCGAGATAGAGCTCGCCTTCGGGCGTCAGGCTCATGCGCCGCGTGGTGCGGTTGAGCAGGCTGACACTCAGGCGCGCTTCCATCTGCGCGAGATGCTTGCTCACGGCCGCCGTCGAGACACCCAGCTCGCGTGCCGCGGCACTGAGGCTGCCGGCGCTCGCCAGCGCGCAGAAGAAGCCCAGGTCGGCCGGCTGGATCTCGTTTCCCACGGCTCAGCCCGCCGGCCGCGTCTCGAACACCAGGCAGGTCGTGGTGGCATGCGCGTACAGCGTGCCATCGGGCCCGAAGAGGCGGGCCTCGGCGGTGGCCAGCTGGCGGCCGCAGTGGATCACCTTGCCTTCGGCGCGCACGCGCTGCACCTTGGGCGTCAGGCCTTTCACGTAGTTCACGTTCAGCTCGGCGGTGGTGTAGGCCCGCCCGGGCGGCATCATCGTGTGGACGGAGCAGCCCAGGGCGGAGTCGAGCATCGTGGCGACCCAGCCGCCATGGATGGTGCCCAGCGGGTTCAGGTGCTGCGGCAGCGGCGTGCCCTGGAAGATGGCCACGCCCGGGCGCACTTCGAGGATCGTAAAGTCCAGCGTCCTGGCGATGGCTGCAAAGGGAATCTCGCCGTTCAGCATCGCCTGCATCATCTCGAGGCCGGTCTTGCCCGCGATCTGGTCGGGGCGGGCGAGGCCAGGGCCTGGGCCGGCTTCGAGGCGTTCGGTGATCTTTCGCTCTTCGGCGATCCATGCGTCGAGCTGGCTGGGGTTCTGCGTCATGCCGGGTGTTCTCCTGTCCGGGTTGTCTGGAGGGTTAAGTTGCATATGCAATAGTTGTAGCTACAATAATACCCCATGGACACCCTCGCCAAGCCACGCGGCTGCACCAGCTTAAAGGTGCGCCAGCTCTCGCGCCGCCTCTCGCAGCACTACGACGCCGAGGTGTCGAAGAGCGGCCTGAAGACCACACAGTACTCGCTGCTGTCGAATCTGGCGCGGCTCGGGCCCTCGCGCCCGGTCGACCTGGCAAGCGAACTCAAGATGACCGCCTCGACCCTGAGCCGCAACCTGCAGCCGCTGATCGCCGCGGGCTGGATCTCGCTGGGCGCCGGCGCAGATGCGCGCAGCCGGCTGGTGCAGATCACCGAAGAGGGCGATGCCAAGCGCCGCGAGGCGCAGCTGCACTGGAAGGCAGCGCAGCAAAAACTCAATGCGCTGCTGGGCGTCGAGCGTGTGCTCGCGCTGCACCGGCTGATCGACGAGTCGATGGAACTGCTGGGCGCGGAGGACGAGCCCGACGCCGAAGACTGAACCTTTTCTTTCCAACCGCACGCCTTCACCCATCGCGTCCGAGGCCGCGCGCGGATTCCGTTTTCGTTTCTTGCTTCTCCTCACATTCAATTCCAACAGCAGAGGTCCCATGTTCGCCACTCCCGTCTCCGCATGGCTGCAGCGCCGCGGCATTCACTACGGATGGATCGTCGCCGCCATCACCTTCCTCACCATGCTGACCATGTCGGCCGCGCTGGGCTTGCCGGGCGCCATGCTGCAGCCGCTGGGCAAGGAGTTCGGCTGGAGCACCGGGCAGATCTCGTCGGCGCTGGCGCTTCGCTTCGCGCTGTTCGGCCTGATGGGGCCGTTCGCCGCGGTGCTGATGGAGCGCTACGGATTGCGCGCCGTGGTCTGCACCGGCCTCGCGCTGGTCGGCCTGGGCATGGCACTGGTCACCATGGCTTCGCAGCTGTGGCACCTGTTCGTGCTGTGGAGCCTGATGCTGGGCCTGGGTACCGGCATGACGGCGCTGGTGCTCGGCGCAGTGGTGGCCAACCGCTGGTTCGTCGCGCGGCGCGGCCTCGTGGTCGGCATGCTCACGGCCAGTTCGGCCACCGGTCAGCTGGCCTTCCTGCCGCTCGCGGCCTGGATGATCGAGCACTGGGGCTGGCGCTCGGCCATCGTGCCGATCGTGGCCGGCAGCATACTGATCGGCGTGCTGGCGCTGTGCCTCATGCGCAACCGGCCTTCGGACCTGGGCCTGCTGCCCTACGGCGAGTTGCCCGGCACCCAGCCGGCCGCGCCTGCCGCCGCCGCGCCGGCGATGAACTTCGCCACGCCGTTTCGCGTGTTGAAGGAAGTTTCGACCAACCGCACCTTCCTCATCCTCGCCGCCACTTTCTTCATCTGCGGCCTGAGCACCAACGGGCTCGTGCAGACGCACTTCATCTCGCTGTGCGGCGACTACGGCATGAGCGCAGTGCCCGCAGCCTCGGTGCTCGCGATGATGGGGGCCTTCGACTTCGTCGGCACCATCCTCTCGGGCTGGCTCTCGGACCGCTACGACAACCGCAAGCTGCTCTTCTGGTACTACGGCCTGCGCGGCCTGTCGCTGTTCTGGCTGCCGCATTCGGAGTTCACTATCTACGGCCTGGGCATCTTCGCGATGTTCTACGGCCTCGACTGGATCGCCACCGTGCCGCCGACCGTCAAGCTCGCGGGCGCCGCCTTCGGTCCCGCCAAGGTGGGCCTGGTGTTCGGCTGGGTCTTTGCCGCGCACCAGCTGGGCGCCGCCACGGCCGCCTACGGCGCCGGCTTCGCGCGCACGCTGCTGCTGACCTACACACCGGCGCTCTACGCGGCCGGCGCAGCCTGCCTGGTGGCGGCGGTGGTCGTGATGATGATCCGCCGTCCGGCGGCGAAGGCCGGCGCGCAGGTCGCGCCTGCCGCGGCACGGGCCTGAGCGCGCGGAGCCCCCGACATGACGACAGCCCACACCGAGCTCGACCCGCGCACGCGCCGCCTGCTCGAGGCGCCCATCGTGCCCACCCTGCTGCGCCTGGCTGCGCCCAACGTGCTGGTGATGCTGGCACAGGCCTCCGTCGGCCTTATCGAGACCTACTTCGTCGGCAGGCTCGGCACCGATGCGCTCGCCGGCATGGCGCTGGTGTTTCCCATCGTGATGCTGATGCAGATGACCTCCAGTGGCGCGATGGGCGGCGGCATCGCCTCGTCGATCGCGCGCGCACTTGGCGCACGCCGCAAAGACGATGCGGATGCGCTGGTGTGGCATGCCATCGTCATCGCGCTGGGCTTCGGCCTGTGCTTCACGCTGGCCCTGCTGCTGGGCGGGCAATGGCTCTACGGGACCATGGGCGGCACGGGGCCGGCGCTCGAGGCTGCGCTCACGTACTCGAATTGGGTGTTCGCGGGCGCGACGCTGGTGTGGCTCTTCAACTCGCTCTCGGCCATCATCCGCGGCACCGGCAACATGTCGGTGCCGGCCAACGTGACGGTGGTGGGCGTGGTGTTCCTCGTTCCCGCGTCGCCGCTGCTGATCTTCGGCATCGGACCGCTGCCGGGCATGGGCATCGCGGGCGGTGCGATGGCGCTGCTGCTGTACTACCTGCTGGGCTCCGTCGCGCTGATCGTCTACCTGCGCTCGCCGCGCAGCCTGCTGCGGCCCACGCTGGCCGCGCTGAAGCTGCGCTGGCCACTGTTCCGCGACATCCTGCGCATCGGGCTGGTGGGGGCGGTGTCGACGGTGGCGACCAACCTGTCGATCGGCATCGCCACTGCGCTGACAGGTCATTTCGGCTCGGGCGCGCTGGCCGGCTACGGCACGGCCTCGCGGCTCGAATACCTGCTGGTGCCGCTGGTGTTCGGCCTCGGCGCACCGCTGGTGGCCATGGTCGGCACCTGCATGGGGGCAGGGCAGCGCGAACGCGCGCTGCGCGCCACCTGGACCGGTGCGGCGCTGGCCTTTGCGCTCACAGAAACCATCGGACTCGCGGCCGCGCTGTTCCCGCGCCCGTGGCTGCTGCTGTTCGGCAGCGACCCGGCGATGCTCGAGACCGGCGCGCACTACCTGCGCGTGGTCGGGCCGCTGTATGGCTTCTTCGGCGTCGGGCTGGTGTTGTATTTCGCGTCGCAGGGCGCGGGCCGCCTGCTGTGGCCGGTGCTGGGCAACATCGCGCGCCTGGCGGTGGCGGGCACGGGAGGCTGGCTCGCGCTGCGCTGGGGAGGCGGGCTCACCGGCGTGTTCGGGGCGCAGGGCGTGGCGCTGGCGGTGTACGGCATCGTGATCGCATCGGCCATCGCGGGCGGGGCCTGGTTCGGCCGCGTCGGCTGGCCGCGTACCACCGGCGGGCTGCTGCGGCGCATGGCGCAGGCCTGATGAAGCTAGCTTGCCCCAGGCTTCGCGCTTCATGCATCCCGGCTCACGCGAACTTCGAATGCAGGCATCCAACGACTTCCATCAACGAAAGGCTCACATGCAAATCAAGGATTCCGTGGTCTTCATCACCGGCGCCAACCGCGGCCTCGGGCTCGCCTTTGCGAAGGCGGCATTGGCGGCGGGCGCGCGCAAGGTCTATGGCGCGGCGCGCGACCCGAAGAGCATCACGCTGCCCGGCGTGACGCCGGTGGCGCTCGACGTGACGCAGCCCGCGCAGGCCGAAGCGGCCGCGCGCGCCTGCGGCGACGTCACGCTGCTGATCAACAACGCAGGCATCTCGCGCGGCTCCAGCTTCCTCGGTTCGCCCGATGCGGTGGCAGCCGCGCGCGCCGAGTTCGAAACCAACTTCTTCGGCCCCTGGACGCTGGCGCAGGCTTTCGCGCCCGTGCTCGCGGCCAACGGCGGTGGCGGCGTGATCAACGTGCTGTCGGCGCTGAGCTGGACCACCTTCCCCAGTGTGGCGACTTACAGCGCGACGAAATCGGCGGCATGGTCGCTGAGCAACGGCCTGCGCAACGAACTGGCCGCACAGGGCACGCAGGTCACGAGCCTGCATGTGGGCTACATGGACACCGACATGGCCGCGCACGCGGAAGGCGACAAGGCCTCACCGGATGATGTGGCGCGCCAGGCGCTGGCGGGCGTGGAGGCGGGGCAGCCCGAGGTGCTGGCCGACGAGGTCTCGCGGCAGCTCAAGCAGGGCCTGTCGAGTCCGACGCCGCCCTATGCCGGCTCGCCGCGGGCAGCCTGAACCGATGCCCGAATGGAGCACCCGGGCGCGCGGCCCGGGCCTTCGTCAATAGCGGTAGGGGTTGTTGGGCCGGCGGTCGTAGCGGTTGGGTACGCCGTCGCCGTCGTTGTCCCTGCGGCCATAGCGCGGGCGGTCGTCCCAGCGGCGGCCGTAGTGGCGATCCGGACCGCGGTAGTAGCCGGGGCCGTAATAGTGGCGCGGCGGGGGCGGCGGCGCGTAATAGTGGCGGGGCGGTGGTGGCGGTGCGGGCACGACATACACCTGCGCCTGGATGAAGCGCCCGCCCGTCTGGGCCTGGGCCGGAATGCTGAGTGTGGCCAGCGACAACAAGGCCGCGGCGCCGATTGCGAAACTAAGCTTTTTCACTTGATCCCCCGGTTGTGGTTGGAAGCCTCATCCTCGCGCCTGCGTGTGAAGTTGTTGTAAGGCTGAAGCGAAATCGGATGAAGAGCTGTAAGCCCGTGCGCGCCGGACGCGGCATGGTCAAGACACAATTGTGAATGGCTTTGCACCGCGGAACATGTCCCGCGGACAGGCCATTGGCCGTATCGGCCGGATGCTCAGTCGCGCGGGGCGGGCAGCATGCGCCGCAGGGCTTCGAAGAACAGGTCCGACTGTTCGCGCTCGCCCTGGATCTGCGCCGCCACATGCGCGGCCAGCTTCGCGTCGACCGGCACGAGCGGACGGCCGGTCGATTGCGCGATCACCTGGTGCAGGCAGGCGCGCTCCAGGTAGTAGAGGTCGTCGTAGGCATGGGCGATGGTGCCGCCTGCCACGATCACACCGTGGTTCGCGAGAAAGGCCACGTCCTTGCCGGCCATCGCGCGGGCGATGCGTTCGCCCTCGGCGTCGTCGAGCGCGAGGCCGTTGTATTCGGCGTCGATGGCGATGCGGTTCATGTAGCGCATCGCGTTCTGGCTGGCGGTCGGGTCGAGCGCGCGGTCGGCCGTGATCGTGAGCGCGGTGGCGTACGGCATGTGGCAGTGCATCACGACCGCATGGCCCGTGAGCCGGTGCACCGCGCCATGGATGAAGAGGGCGGTGGGCTCCACGCCGTGGCGGCCCGCGAGCACCTCGCCGTGCACGTCGATCAGCACGATGTCGTCGGGGCCGATCTCGCTCCAGTGCAGCCCGCGGGGGTTGATGAGGTAGCGGTCCTGCGCGCCCGGCAGCATCACGCTGAAGTGGTTGCAGACGCCTTCGGACAACCCGTGGTGGGCGGCGGCGCGCAAGGCCAGGGCGAGGTCTTCGCGCAGCTTGCTGACGGCGGGGCTGGCGTAGGCGGCATCGGCGGACATCGAGGGGGCTCCTTGTTCTTGGGTTGCGTCCTGGATCAGGCCTGGATCAATCCCGTCCAGGCCGCGATGAATTTCTTCGCATCGTCGCACACCGCCGCGGCCTGCTTGCCGGGCTTGTAGAGCGCGGAGCCGATACCGAACCCTGCAGCCCCGCCCGCACGCCATTCGGCCATGTTCGCGGGCGTGATGCCGCCCACGGGCATCACGGGCGTGCCGGCCGGCAGCACGGCCAGCAGCGCTTTCACCACGGCGGGCGAGGCCAGTTCGGCCGGGAACAGCTTGAGCCCCGTGGCGCCGGCCGCGAGCGCGCCGAAGGCCTCGGTTGGCGTCATGACGCCCGGCAGGCACACCATGCCGAGCCGTGCGGCCTCGGCGATGACCTCGGCGTTGAAGTTGGGCGAGACGATCAGCTCGCCGCCGGCCGCGTGCACCTCGCGCACCTGCTGCGCGCCGAGCACCGTGCCGGCGCCGACCAGCGCGTGCGGAAAGCGCTTGCGCATCAGCGCAATGCTTTCCAGAGGATGCGGCGAATTGAGCGGCACCTCGAGCAGCCGGAAGCCGGGTCCGGCGATGGCGTCGCCGATGTCGGCGGCCTCGGCGGGCGTGAGACCGCGCAGGATCGCCACCAGGGGCAGCTCGCGCATCGCGGCATGGAATTTTTCGAGGGGCGTGGTCATGTGGGGGTTCTGTCGGTGTCGAGAAAACCGGACAGCGCGTGCAGTCCGGCCCAGGTGGCTTCGGCGCCCAGCGTGCGTGTGGCGACGCCGGTGGCGCGCAGGGCCAGTGCATAGCGCTGGGTGAGGGCGGACGAGCCGATGAGGATCACCTCGCCGGCGGCCTGCAGCGACTGCGTGCGCAGTTCCTCACCGATCAGCAGGCCCGAGAGATAGCTCGACAATTCCTGCTTCGGCATGCGCTCGAACAGCGCCAGCGTGCGCGTGCCGAAGGCGTTGTGCAGCAGGCCGTGGCCGTTTTCCGAGCAGGTCACGCCTTCGAGGAAAGAGGCCTCGTCGAGCGGTGCCGACGCGTCGAGCATGCGCGCCAGGATCGAATGCTGGCTCAGCAGCGCGTAGAACTCGCCCGTCATGTAGGTGCGGAAGCCCGCGACGCGGCCCTTCTTGACCGTGACCCATTTGTTGTGCGTACCGGGCAGCACGAAGACGCCGTCGTCCAGGCCGGTGATCGACATCGCACCGAAGATCTGCACCTCTTCGCCGCGCATCACGTCGGGCACGCCGTCGTGCTCGTCGTTCAGGCCCGGCACGATCGCGATGCTGGCACCGGGGATGGCGTCGACGTCGATGATCCTGCGGCCCACCTCGACGCGGCCGGCGGGGCAGGCACAGTACGGTGCTTCCACCCAGCCCTGCTTGCTGCCGGCCATGCCGGAGATCAGGCAGCGCGCGCCCTCGAGGCGCATCCAGTCGCCGAACAGTGACTCGAAGACGGCGGGAAAGCCACCTTCGGGCACCGCGAGGATGCCTCGCGCATCGCTGCGTTCTTCCTGTACCTTGCCTTGGGCGTCCAGCAAGGCACCGCGCAGCGAGCTTGTGCCCCAGTCGATGGCTATCAGTCGTGTCATGTCTGTCGCCTGCGTTTTGAGGATTTGTGTCGGGGTGCGTGCACAAGCCACCGGGTGCTCCCCTCCGCGAATGTCCCCCGTCGGCGTGATCGCGCCGCGAACCCTCAGCCCTCGGTCCTAGTGATTGTCGCGCGGCACGAAAGCCCCACGGCGACCACGCAGAAAGCCCAGGTCGGCCCCCTGGTCAGCCTGCAGCACCGTGTCGACGTAGAGCTTCCAGTACCCCGAGTCCAGCGGCGCCTTGGGAGCGACCCATTTCTCGCGGCGCTTCGCCAGCTCTTCGTCGCTCACATGCAGATGCAATTTGCGGTTCGGCACGTCGAGCTCGACGATGTCGCCGTCCTGCACCAGCGCCAGCGGGCCGCCGGCTGCGGCTTCGGGTGCGGTGTGCAGCACCACGGTGCCGTAGGCCGTGCCGCTCATGCGCGCATCGCTGATGCGGACCATGTCGGTGATGCCCTTGCGCAGCACCTTCGGCGGCAGCGGCATGTTGCCGGCCTCGGCCATGCCGGGGTAGCCCTTGGGGCCGCAGTTCTTCAGCACCATGATGCAGTGCTCGTCGATGTCGAGGTTCTCGTCGTCGATGCGCTTGTGCAGGTCTTCTGCGCTTTCGAACACCACCGCGCGGCCCTTGTGCACCAGCAGTTCGGGCGTGGCCGCGCTGGGCTTGATGATGGCGCCGTTGGGCGCGAGGTTGCCGCGCAGCACGCAGATGCCGGCCTTCTCCTTGAAGGGCTCGGCCAGCGTGCGAATGACCTGCGGGCCATAGTTCTCGGCGTCCTTCACGTTCTCCCACACGCTCTGGCCGGTGACGGTGAGGATGTCCTTGTGCAGGTGGTCGGCGATCTCCTTGATGACCACCGGCAGGCCGCCCGCGTAGCAGAAGTCTTCCATCAGGAACTGGCCCGAAGGCTGCAGGTTCACGAGGCAGGGCAGCTCGGAGGCGAGGCGGTCGAAGTCGTCGAGCGTGAGGTCCACGCCGATGCGCCCCGCGATGGCCAGCAGGTGGATCACGAGGTTGGTCGATCCGCCGATGGCCGCGTTCACCTTGATGGCGTTCTCGATCGCCTGGCGCGTGAGGATCTTCGACATGTTCATGTCCTCGTGCACCATGTCGACGATGCGCCGGCCCGCCTGGCGCGCGAGCACGTTGCGGCGGCCGTCCACGGCGGGGTAGGCCGCGTTGCCCGGCAGCCCGATGCCCAGCGACTCGACCATGCTCGCCATGGTGCTGGCGGTACCCATCGTCATGCAGTGGCCGTGGCTGCGGTGCATGCAGCTCTCGGCCTCGAAGAATTCCTGCAGCTTGAGCGTGCCGGCGCGCACCTGCTCGCTCATCTGCCATACGCCGGTGCCCGAGCCCAGCTCCTGGCCGCGCCACTTGCCCGAGAGCATCGGGCCGCCGGAGACGCCGATGGTCGGCAGGTCGACGCTGGCCGCGCCCATCATCAGTGCGGGCGTGGTCTTGTCGCAGCCCATGAGCAGCACCACGCCGTCGAGCGGATTGCCACGGATGCTTTCTTCGACGTCCATGCTCGCGAGGTTGCGGTACAGCATGGCGGTCGGGCGCAGCAGCGTCTCGCCGAGCGACATCACGGGGAACTCGAGTGGAAAGCCGCCCGCTTCGTACACACCGATCTTCACTTGCTCGGCCAGCGTGCGGAAATGCGAGTTGCAGGGCGTGAGTTCGCTGAAGGTGTTGCAGATGCCGATGACCGGGCGGCCGTCGAACTGGTCGTGCGGCAGGCCCTTGCCCTTCATCCAGCTGCGGTAGATGAAGCCGTCGCGGTCGTTGCGGCCGAACCATTGCTGGCTGCGAAGTTCACCGGGTTTTTTCTTGGGAGCGGTGCTCATGGAGTGTCTCTCTTTGTTGTCGAAATAAGAGGCAGAACTCTCAGGGTTTGTCCTGCCGATCCGGGCTTTCAATCATCATATGATAAGCGCGACCAGCACGCCGGACCCTTGGTGTTTTCGAGCGTCGAGATACCGAATTTCGCATCACACATGATCAAGAACATCCACGGTCGCACGCTCGAGCTGCTCGGTGAAGCCGTGGTGTCGGGACGCTATGCGATCGGTGCGTCGATCCCCTCCGAGCCGGTGCTCGGCGAGGAACTCGGCGTGAGCCGGACCGTGGTGCGCGAGGCCATCAAGTCGCTGGCGGCCAAGGGCCTGATCGTCACGGGGCCGAAGGTCGGCACGCGCGTGCTGCCCCAGGACAAGTGGAACTGGTTCGACCCCGATGTCATCACCTGGCAGGCGCGCGCGGGGCTCACGCCCGAGTTCCTGCGCGACCTGCAGGACCTGCGTCGCGTCGTGGAGCCGGCGGCCGTCAGGCTCGCGGCCGAGCGGGCCACGGCCAAGGACATCGCGGAAATAGAAACGGCCTTCGCCGGCATGAAGGAGGCGGTGGAAAACGGCGGCGACTACGTCACCTTCGACCTGCGCTTCCATAACGGCCTGCTGAGTGCCGCCGGCAACCGCATGCTGGCGCAGATGAGCAAGGTGCTCAGCGCACTGCTGCGCACCAGTTTCGAGATATCGACCGCCAAGCCCGACGGGCCCGCGCTTTCGCTGCCGCTGCATCGCGCGGTGATCGACGCGGTGATCGCGCACGACCCGAGCGGGGCCGAGCGCGCGATCATCCGCCTCATCGACGGCGCGCGCCAGGACATCGAGGACGTGCTGGGCTCTCGCCGGCGATTGCCGCGCCTGAGCAGGCCGCCGCCCAGGCTCAAGGCCAGCTAGCAGCATCTGCGCCGTCTACGCGTTTGTCCGCAGTTCGCATCCGGTTCTTTCACCCTACGCTCGCGCCCCGAGCAAATTCCACCCAAGAAGAGAAGGAGACATCAACCATGAAACTCGTCAAGTCGCTCATCGCGCCGACGCTGGTCGCGCTGGGCCTGCTGTCGGCAGGCCACGCTGCCGCGCAGGAAAAACTCACCGTCTGGTGGGTCAAGGGCTTCTACAAGGCGGAGGACGATGCGCTGTTCGCCGCCATCAAGAAGTTCGAGGAGAAGAACAAGAACGTCAAGATCGAACTGTCGCAGTACCCGATCCAGGACATGATCCCCAAGACCGTGTCCGCGCTCGACTCGGGCAGCCCGCCCGACGTGGCCTACGCCGACGTGTACGACTTCCAGGTCACGGGCAAGTGGGCCTTCGACGGCAAGCTCGAGGACATCAGCAGCGTGCTCACGCCCATGAAGGACCGCTTCGCGCCCAACACGATCGAGACCACCTACCTCTACAACGACCAGACCAAGAGCAAGGCCTACTACGCCTTCCCGATCAAGCAGCAGACGATGCACATCGAGTACTGGCGCGACATGCTGGCGGAGGCGGGCTTCAAGGAGTCGGACATCCCGACGACCTGGAAGGAGTACTGGACGTTCTGGTGCGAGAAGGCGCAGACCGCCAGCCGCCAGAAGAGCGGCAAGCGCACCTTCGGCATCGGCATGCCAATGGGCGTGGATTCGAGCGACTCGTTCTATTCGTTCCTGACCTTCATGGACGCCTACAACGTCAAGCTGGTGGACGACAACGGCAAGCTGCTGGTCGACGACCCGAAGGTGCGCACCGGCCTGATCGGCGCGCTGACCGACTACACCACGCCCTACACCAAGGGCTGCACGCCGCCGTCGTCGACAAGCTGGAAGGACCCGGACAACAACGTCGCGTTCCACAACAAGACGACGCTGATGACGCACAACGCGACCATCTCCATCGCCGCCAAGTGGCTCGACGATTCGGACAACGCCTCGCTCACGCCCGAGCAGCGCGAGGAAGCGCGCAAGAACTACACCGAGCGCATCCGCACGGCAGGTTTCCCGAGCAAGCCTGACGGCAGCAAGATGGTGTACCGCACCGCCGTGAAGACCGGCGTGGTGTTCAAGGACGCGAAGAACAAGGCGCGCGCCAAGGAGTTCGTCGCCTTCCTGATGCAGGAAGAGAACCTGACGCCGTACGTCGAAGGCTCGCTGGGCCGCTGGTTCCCGGTCACCAAGGCCGCGCAGCAGCGCGACTTCTGGAAGGCCGACCCGCACCGCCTCTCGGTCTACAACCAGTACGCCGCCGGCACCGTGACCTTCGAGTTCACCAAGAACTACAAGTTCACCGTGCTGAACAACGAGAACGTCTGGGCCAAGGCCATGAGCCGTGTCGTCACCGACAAGGTGCCGGTGGACAAGGCCGTGGACGAGATGATCGCGCGCATCAAGACGGTGGCGGCGCAGTAAGCGGCGCACACGCGACACCCGCAACCACCAGCAGCTGCATGCCATGAGCGCCACAGCCACCGCCGCCGCGTCGACCCCGACGCCTGTCGTCAATCCCGGAGCGCGGCATGCGCGCTGGCAGTTCTGGGGCGCGGTCATGGTCGTGCCCTACCTGCTGGTGTTCGTGGTGTTCGTGCTGTACCCGGTGGGCTATGGCCTCTGGCTCGCCCGCCATCCGCAAAGCTACGTGAAGCTGGTCGAAGACCCGATCTTCTTCCGCTCGGTGATCAACACGGCCATCTTCCTGATCGTGGCGATCAACCTCAAGATGCTCGTGGCACTGGTGCTCTCGGGCTTCTTCGTGACATCGCGCTGGTGGATCAAGATCGTCTCGGCGATCTTTATCCTGCCCTGGGCGATGCCTTCGATCCCGACCATCCTGTCGATCCGCTTCATGCTGAACCCCGAGTGGGGCGTGATCAACAGCACCATCTTCCGCCTGACCGGCGCCGATGGGCCCAACTGGCTCAACGACCCCGCGCTGGCATTGGCCTTCGCGATGGTGGTGCACGTGTGGAAGTCGCTGCCGTTCTGGACACTGATCCTGGTGGCGGGGCGGCTGGCCATTCCATCCGAACAATACGAGGCGGCCTCCGTCGACGGCGCCTCGTCGTGGCAGAAGTTCCGCTTCGTGAGCTGGCCGGCACTGAAGACGCTCTACATCACCTCGACCATCCTCTCGATGATCTGGACGCTGGGCGACTTCAACAGCGTCTACCTGCTGACCGGCGGCGGCCCCGCCGACCTGACGCATGTGCTCGCCACGCTGGGCATCCGCTACCTGCGCCTCGACCAGGTCGACCTGTCGATGGCTTCCATCGTGGTGGCCTTGCCGCTCGTGCTGCCCCTCGTGTACTTCATGATGAAGAGGCTCTCGAAATGAAGCGCTGGACTCCGAAAGCCGTGCTCACCGAAGCCCGGCTCCTGCTCATCGGCATACCTGTGCTGCTGTGGACGCTGATCCCGGTCTACCACATGGTGCTGTTCGCGATCTCGTCGAAGGACTCAGCGACCTCGGGCCACCTGTGGCCCAAGAACCCGACGCTGGACAACTTCCGCATCGTGTTCCAGCAGAAGCATTTCTACCTCGACCACTTCTGGCTGCAGCTGTGGAACTCGCTGCTGATCGCGCTGTCGGTGGGCGTGCTCACGCTGTTCGTGGCGACCACAGCCGCATTCGCCATCAGCCGGCTGCGTGTGCGCGGCGGGCGCACGGTGATGAACCTGGCGCTGTTCACGTACTTCATCCCGGCGGCGTTCCTGGCCGTGCCGATGTACAAGACCATGGGCAACTACGGGCTGCTCAACAGCCAGTGGGCGTTGATCCTGGCGATGGTGACCATCGCTTCGCCGTACTGCATCTGGGTACTGAAGCAGGCGTCGGACAAACTGCCCTACGAACTCGACGAGGCCGCGCGCATGGACGGCGCCTCGCCGCTGCAGTTGTTCCGCCTGGTGTACTTGCCGCTGATGGTGCCGTCGCTGGTGGCGGTGGGCACCTATTCGCTGCTGCTGGCATGGAACGAATACCTCTACGCCTTCCTGCTGCTGTCGAACGACAGGAGCGTGACCCTTGCCGTCGCGCTCGGCAACTTCCTCTCGGCGGACGATTCGCCATGGGAGCTGCTGATGGCCACCGGCCTCATCTATGCGTTGCCGCCCGCGGCGATCTACTACGCATTCAAACGCTACATGGTCGGTGGTCTTACTGCCGGCGCCGTCAAGAGCTGAGCGAATCCAGGAATCACAAATGGCATCCGTAACCTTTCGCAATATCCAGAAATCCTTCGGCAAGGTCCAGATCATCAAGGGCCTGGGCTTCGACATCAGCGACGGCGAATTCGTCGTGCTGGTCGGCCCTTCGGGCTGCGGCAAGTCGACGCTGCTGCGCATGCTCGCGGGCCTGGAAGACATCAGCGGCGGCGAGATCGTCATCGATGGCCGCGTGGTCAACGACCTCGAGTCGAAGGACCGCGACATCGCCATGGTGTTCCAGAGCTACGCGCTCTATCCGCACATGACGGTGGGCGAGAACATGGGCTTCAGCCTGCGGCTGCGCAACGCCGAGAAATCGGTGACCGACGAGCGCGTGGCGCGGGCCGCGAAGATACTCAACCTCGACGCATTGCTGGGCCGCTATCCGCGGGAGCTCTCGGGCGGCCAGCGCCAGCGCGTGGCCATGGGCCGCGCCATCGTGCGCGACCCGAAGGTGTTCCTGTTCGACGAGCCGCTGTCCAACCTCGACGCCAAGCTGCGCGTGGCGATGCGCGCCGAGATCAAGGCGCTGCACCAGCGCCTGAAGACCACCACCGTCTACGTGACGCACGACCAGATCGAGGCCATGACCATGGCCGACCGCATCGTGGTGATGCACGACGGCATCATCGAGCAGATCGGCACGCCGCTGGAGCTGTACGACCGGCCCGACAACCTGTTCGTCGCGCAGTTCATCGGCTCGCCGTCGATGAACGTCATCGAAGGCACGGTGCGGCGCGCGGGCGGCGACTGCTGGGTCGAATCGCAAGGCGCGCGCTGGCCGGTGCCGGCCGGCACCTCGGCCCCCGACGGCCAGCCGGTGCACTACGGCATCCGGCCCGGCGACATGACGCTCGGCGGCGGCCCGCACAGCGTCGAAGCCAAGGTGATCGTGGTCGAACCCACCGGTGCGGAGACCGAACTGCTGGTGCAGGTCGGCGAAGAAAAGCTGGTGCTGGCGGTGCATGGCCGCGTCGATGCCGGACCTGACGAAACGGTGCGGCTGGCCATCGAGGCCGAGAACGTGCACCTGTTCGACCGGCAGACCGGCCGGCGCATGGGCTGATCCTCAGGCCGTGCGCAGCCGCAGCAAGGCGCGCACGAAGCCGTGGTCGGAGCGCGAGCGGTCGCGCCCTTCGTGCAGGTGGTCGTTGAAATAGTCGACCCGCCGCACGTCGCCCAGGCTGTGCCGGCTGGTGGCGACGAACTCCTCGCTCACGAAGATCTGGTCGAGCACGTCCGGAAAGCCCTGGTGGATGTGCGAATACGCCACGTCCTTCTTGAGTGCTGATTCACCCTGCATCTCGTAGGCGTTGAACAGGGCCACGTCGCGCGCGGCCTTGTCGTAGGCCACTTCGGAGGTGGCAGCCACGAGCTGCGTCGTCACGCTGTGCGGGTTGTCGTTGAAGTCGCCCATCACCACGAGCGGCACGTTCGTGTCCTGCAGCAGGTCGATGACGATGCAGCGCAGGGCCGCGGCTTCCGCGCCGCGCATCAGCAGCGAGCGCATCGAGGCCATCACGCCCACCTTGCGGTCGTCCCGGTCTTCGAGCGGGTTGCCTTGGGCGTCCTGCAGGAACTTCGGGCGCTTGGACTTCAGGTGCACCGTGAGCACATGCACCTGCTGGCCGTGCTTCATGCGCACCGTGGCGAGCAGGGGGGGCCGCTCGAAGCGCGTGTGGGGGCCCAGGCCCGGCACCTCAACGCCGAAGCCCGGAGGGAAGTCGACGAAGGAGCGAAGCTCGTCCACCTTCAGCCGCGTCGCGATGCCCACGCGCGGCGTGCCCTGCGCGCCGGTGTGTGGTGGCGTGTTCTCGGCACCCGGCACCGAGACGAAGTCGTAGCGCAGGCCGCTGCGCGCGATGCAGGCCTTGAGCGCCGACTCGTCCCACACCTCCTGCACCGCCAGCACGTCGGCGTTGAGTGCATGGAAGCGCTCGCCGGTCCAGTCGATCTTTCGTTCGTACTCGCGCTCGGTGTAGGCGTCCTGGTTCTCGTAATACACGCGGTTCGGTGCCGCGAGATTGAGGAGGTTGCAGGTGGCTACGAAGAGGGTGGCGTAGTTGGGTGGGATGTATTGCATGGCGGCGATGATTGTGGCTCGGGTCACCGTTGCCTATCGAAACCTTGCCTGCCACACGCGCTGACGACCTCAAAAGAAAAAGGGCACCGAGTGCCCTTTCTTCATCTTTCGGGTAGGTGTTCTACCCGCGGCGAGTCTCAGCGACCGAACGAACGGCCACCACCGCCGCCGCCCGAGCGGCCACCGCCACCATAGCCGCCGCCACCCGAACGGCCACCGCCGCCCGAACGGTTGCCGCCGTAGCCGCCACC
>NZ_JBGLYN010000057.1:0-40985 GCF_047304045.1 Variovorax sp. Varisp85 | reverse complement strand
GCCACCACCACCGCCGCCACCACCCGGGCGACCGCGACCGCGTCCGCCACCCATGTGGTCGACGCTCGTGCGCAACGGATCCGGCTGGCCGGCGCCGCCTGCGACCGCTTCGGCGCGCAGGTGCGCAACCTGGTTGGCCTGGGTCGGGCTATGGCTGTTGCCGTGATGGCGCGGCTGGCGCTCGTCATGCGGCTGATGGGCCTGTTGCTGATGCGGCGCATGGTGCGGCGCGCGTGCCGGACCTTGCGGGCCACGGCCCTGCGGTGCGCGAGCACCCTGGCCGCGCGGACCTTGACCCTGGCCTTGGCCGCCGCCGTTGGCGTTGCGGCCTTGACCACCGCCCTGGCCGCCACCACCGCGGCGTTGACCGCCGCCATTGCCGCCACCACCGCCAGCGCGCTCGCCGCCGCCCTGGCCGGCCTTGTTCTCGCGGATGCGCTGCAGCATCTCGGTGCGGGCAGCCTTGGCGGCCGCCTGCATCACGTCGCGGCTCGGCGGACGGCCGGCGCCGCCCCAGATCGTCTGGCGGCCCATGGCGATCGGCTCGGCGCGTTCACCTTCTTCGGGGCCGAAGCCCTCGACGATCTGCACGGGAATCGTCTGCTTGGTGAAGCGTTCGATTTCCTGCATGAAGCCTTCTTCGTCCAGGCACACGAAGCTCACGGCCTCGCCGCTCGAACCGGCGCGGCCGGTGCGGCCGATGCGGTGCACGTAGTCTTCGCTGACGTTCGGAATCTCGTAGTTCACGACGTGCGGCAGTTCATCGATGTCGATGCCGCGCGCCGCGATGTCGGTGGCCACCAGCGCTCGGATGTCGCCGGTCTTGAAGCCGGCCAGCGCTTGCGTGCGGGCGCTCTGGCTCTTGTTGCCGTGCAGCGCCATCGCCTCGATGCCGTTCTTGGTGAGGAATTCGGCCACGCTGTTGGCGCCGAACTTGGTGCGCGTGAACACGAGCACCTGGCTCCACTTGTTCTCGTTGATGATGTGCGCGAGCAGCGCCTTCTTCTTGCCGCGGCCCACGGGGTGGATCACCTGGGTGATGCGCTGCACGGTGGTGTTGCGCGGCGTGACCTGGATGCTTTGCGGGTTCTTCAGCAGCGTGGCCGCGAGGTCGCGGATCTCGTCGCTGAAGGTGGCCGAGAACAGCAGGCTCTGCTTTTCCTTGGGCACCAGGGCCAGGATCTTCTTCACGTCGTGGATGAAGCCCATGTCGAGCATGCGGTCGGCTTCGTCCAGGATCAGCATCTGGACCTGGCTCAGGTCGAGCATGCCTTGCTGCTGCAGGTCGAGCAGGCGGCCAGGGGTGGCCACGAGGATGTCGACACCCTTCTTGAGCTTGCTGATCTGCGGGTTCATGCCGACGCCGCCGAAGATCACGGTCGAGTCGAGCTGCAGGTACTTGCCGTAGGTGCGCACCGACTCTTCGACCTGGGCCGCGAGTTCGCGCGTGGGGGTCAGCACGAGGGCGCGGATGCCGGTACCGCCGAACTTGTTGGTGGCGCTGCGGCTCATGCTGAGCTTGTGCAGCATCGGCAGCGTGAAGGCGGCCGTCTTGCCGGTGCCGGTCTGGGCGCCGCCCAGCAGGTCGTGGCCTTCGAGAACCGCGGGAATGGCTTGCGCCTGGATGGGGGTGGGGGTGTCGTAGCCGTGCTCGTGCACAGCCTTCAAGATGGCGGGGGCCAGCTTCAGTTCGTCAAAATTCATTGGAAACAATAAGCGCCATACACGGCGCAGTGGCATCGGCCCGCCAGGCGTCTTGTTGACGCCGAGCCAGTCAAGGCAGATGAAGGTCAGGGGTGGGAGCCGGAAAGTCCGCCCTCGCAAAAGGGTTGAAATGGAGCTTTCTTCGTCCCCGGCAGAGAGCCGGTGTTGCGGGCAACTGGACCCGGCAACGGTGGCTATTGTCGCATGAGTCGATAATCGGTGGTTTGCCGCGCCTGAATGCTTCCCAAGGGCTTCTTTCTGGCGACCGCGCTTTCCCCCCGAATCTTTGTACCCAAGGTAACTATTCCCAGATGGCTCAATACGTCTATTCGATGAACCGCGTCAGCAAGACCGTGCCGCCCAAGCGGCAGCTCTTGAAAGACATTTCGCTCTCTTTCTTCCCCGGCGCCAAGATCGGCGTGCTCGGCCTGAACGGCTCGGGCAAGTCCACGCTGCTCAAGATCATGGCGGGTGTGGACAAGGAGTTCGAGGGCGAGGCGCTGCCCATGCCGGGGATGACGATCGGCTATCTGGAGCAGGAACCCAAGCTCAACACCGAGCACACGGTGCGCGAATCGGTCGAAGAGTCCATGGGCGCGGTGTTTGCGGCCAAGGCGCGCCTCGAAGAGGTGTACATCGCCTATGGTGCCGAAGACGCCGACTTCGACGCGCTGGCGGCCGAACAGGCCCAGCTCGAAGCCATCATCGCCACCGCCGGCACCGATTCCGAGCATCAGCTGGAAATCGCCGCCGATGCCCTGCGCCTTCCGCCGTGGGACGCGAAGATCGGCCTGCTGTCAGGCGGTGAAAAGCGCCGCGTGGCGCTGTGCCGCCTCCTGCTGTCCAAGCCCGACATGCTGCTGCTCGACGAGCCGACCAACCACCTGGATGCCGAATCGGTCGAGTGGCTCGAAGTGTTCCTGCAGCGCTTCACGGGCACCGTGGTGGCCATCACCCACGATCGCTACTTCCTGGACAACGCGGCCGAGTGGATCCTGGAAATGGACCGCGGTCGCGGCATCCCCTGGAAGGGCAACTACAGCACCTGGCTCGAGCAGAAGGGCGAGCGGCTCGCGCAGGAGCAGAAGAGCGAGGAAGCCCACGCCAAGGCGCTGAAGAAGGAACTGGAGTGGTCGCGCCAGAACCCGAAGGCACGCCAGGCCAAGAGCAAATCCCGCCTGGCCCGCTTCGAAGAGCTGAGCGACATGGAATACCAGAAGCGCAACGAGACCCAGGAAATCTTCATTCCGGTGGCGGAGCGGCTGGGTCAGCAGGTGTTCGAGTTCCACGGCGTCAGCAAGTCCTTCGGCGACCGCATGCTGATCGACAACCTGAGCTTCACCGTGCCGCCGGGCGCGATCGTCGGCATCATCGGCCCGAACGGCGCCGGCAAGTCGACGCTCTTCAAGCTGCTCGCGGGCAAGGAAAAGCCCGATTCGGGCGAGGTCGTCATCGGCCAGACCGTGAAGATGGCCTTCGTCGACCAGCACCGCGACGAGCTGGCCAACCAGAAGACCGTGTGGGAAGACATCTCGAACGGCCTGGACATCATCAACGTCGGCAAGTTCCAGATGGCGAGCCGCGCGTATGCGGGCCGCTTCAACTTCAACGGGGCCGATCAGCAGAAGAAGGTCGGTACGCTGTCGGGCGGTGAACGCGGCCGCCTGCACCTGGCCAAGACGCTGATCGCCGGCGGCAACGTGCTGCTGCTCGACGAACCCTCGAACGACCTGGACGTGGAAACCCTGCGCGCACTCGAAGACGCGCTGCTCGAATTCGCCGGCACCGTCATGGTGATCAGCCACGACCGCTGGTTCCTCGACCGCATCGCCACGCACATCCTCGCGGCCGAAGGCGACAGCCAGTGGACTTTCTTCGACGGCAACTACCAGGAGTACGAAGCCGACAAGAAGAAGCGCCTGGGCGAAGAAGGCGCAAAGCCCAAGCGCATGCGCTACAAGGCCTTGAAATAGGGCTCGCCCCCAGGCTGCGCGCACTTCGTGTCGCTTCGCCTACCCCCTGCCGGGGGCAACACCTGAGGCCCGGCGGAGCCGGTTCCTCGGTGTTCCTGGATTTGCTCCCTCCCCCGCTGGGGGAGGGTTGGGGCGGGGGCACGACGGCCTGCGAGAAACCCCTCAGTTCGTTTCGGCAAGAGCGCGCGGTTCCGCAAGGGACTGCGCGCTTTTTTCATCGTCGGCCGCGAACACCTCGCGCGCCGCAAACAGGCCGTTGAGCGCCGCCGGGAAGCCCGCGTACACCGCCATCTGCATGATGACCTCGACAACCTCGGTGCGCGTCGCGCCGACGTTCAGCGCACCCTGGATGTGCACCTTCAGCTGCGGCGTCCCATTGCCCATGGCTGTGAGCGCGGCCACGGTCGCGATCTCGCGGGAGCGCAGGTCGAGGCCGGGGCGCGAGTAGATGTCGCCGAACGGAAACTCGATCACCAGACGGCCAAAGTCGGGCGCGATGTCGGCCAGGCTCTCGACCACCTTGACGCCGCCTTCACCGTCGATCTCGTGGAGCTTGGCGAGGCCGCGCGTGTAGCGCAGGTTGTCGTTGTGGCCCTGGTTCTGTGTATTCGTCATTGCTCGTCTTTCCTTCCGGGGCGGTGCCCGATGAAGGAGGACGCTTCTTCGTCTTCTCGACCGCGCGGTAGTGGTCGATCTTGAGCGACAGCGCCTGCATGGATTGCTGCAGCGCCGCCACCCGGGCCTGAACTTCGGCAAGGTGCTGTTCGAGCATCTCGCGCCGTTCGCCGACGCTGGCGTCCCCCTGGTTTCGAAGCCTGACGAAGGCCTGCATGCCCTGGATGGACATGCCGGTCTCGCGCAGGCGCAACAGGAAATCCAGCAAGTCCATGTCGGCGCTCGCATAGCGCCGCTGACCGCCCGGTGCACGCGGCACCGCGGCAATCAGCCCGATGCGTTCGTAGTAGCGCAGCGTGTAGGCCGTGAGGCCGGTTCGCTGCGCGACTTCCGCGATGGTCAGACTGGTTTCCATGGCGTTGATTCTCGAAGTTAGAGCGCGCTCCAAGTCAAGCGCTTTGACGAACTATTTTTGCGCAGTGTGCAGGTCGGCATCGAGCCAGCCGCGCAGGCTGTTCACGAAGGCAAGGGCCTGCACGCGTGGCAGATCGTTCACCCGCACGACGGCTTCGGCAAGCTGGCCGCTGCGCAGCCGGTTGGCGCGGCCGACGCCGTTCAGCAGGCCGCAGTGCAAGGGCGGCGTGACCCAGCGGCCGTCGAGCAGCAGGGCGATGTTGCCGCGCGTGCATTCGGTGATCTCGCCATCGCGGTTCCACAGGAGCGTGTCGAACACGCCCGCGGCGGTGGGCGCGAAGGCCTCGTAGTGGGCGCGGCGGGTGGTCTTGAAGCGGGTGAAGTCGCTGTCGGCCTCGTCGAACGCGCGCGTGGCCAGTTGCAGTTGCACGCGCGCGGGTGGCGCCTCCATCGCAAAGGCTTCGGCGCGCGGCGCGCCTTGCGCGTCGAGCAGCAGGCGCACGCGCCATGTGCCGGTGGCATGCCGTGCCTTGAGTCGATCGAGGCATGCAGTGACGGGCGCTTCGCTCCACGCGCGGCCGAAATGCGCTGCCGCGGCCGCCATGCGCGCAAGGTGTGCGGGCGCATCGCGCAGCTCGCCGCCAACCAGCGCAAGGGTTTCGAGCAGCTCGAACGGCGGGTTCGCCGCCTGGCCCAGGAAGGCCCGCTTGTGGCGCCATTCCTCCCATTCGGCGTCCGCCCGCGCATCGGCCGTGATGCCGCTGCCGATGCCGCAGCGCGCCTCGGTGCCGCGCAGCGCCACGGTGCGGATCGGTACATTGAAGGTCGCATGGCCGCCGGGCTGCACCACGCCGACCGCGCCGCAGTACACGCCGCGCGCCTCGGGCTCCAGCTCGCGGATCAGCCGCATCGCGCTGACCTTGGGCGCGCCGGTGATCGAGCCGCACGGGAACAGCGCCCCGAACACGTCGGCCAGCGTGATGCCCTCGCGCAGGAGCGCCTCGACATCCGACGTCATCTGCCACACCGTCGGCAGAGCCTCGGTATGGAAGAGCCGCGGCACGCGCACCGAGAAGGGCTGCGCCACGCGCGACAGGTCGTTGCGGATCAGGTCCACGATCATCACGTTCTCGGCCCGCTCCTTCGGCACGGTGCGCAGCCGCCGTGCCAGCGCTGCGTCCTCGGCCGGTGTCGTGCCGCGCGGGGCCGTGCCCTTCATGGGGCGCGCCAGGATGCGGTCGCCGTGCCAGTCGAAGAAGAGTTCGGGTGACACCGACAGCACCTGTTCTTCGCCGGTGTCGATGAAGGCGCTGTAGCCGCCGGGCTGCGCCTGCCGCAGCGCGAGGAACCAGTCGAGCGCATCGCCGTGGAATTCGGCATTCAACGCGGCGGTGTAGTTGAGCTGGTAGAGCTCGCCGTCCGCAATTGCGCGGTGGATGGCCTGCATGCGCTGGTCGAAGGACTCGCGCGAGAGGCTGCCTTGCCATTCGACCGGCGGCATTGCGGGCGAATCTTCCGGCCAGGGCAGCACTTCGTCATGCACGCCGAACCATGCCAGCGGGCCGTCGGCTTCGTGTCCGGCCAACGCAGGATCGAACGCCACAGCCGCCTCGTAGCGCAGGTACCCCACGCACCAGTGCCCCTCGCGCGCCAGCGCCTCGACAGCCTCCAGCACCGGCCGCACCTCGCTGGCAGTCCGCGCCACCAGCACGCGCGACGGCGCGCCGAAGGCCAGGCGCAGCCGGCTCGCACCGTCGCCGTGCGGCTGCGCAAAATCGATCAGCGTGCGCAAGGCCGGAAGCAGGGCTCCATCAGCCGGCATCGTTCGCCGCGGCCGTCGGTGCGGCAGCGCCTTGCGACGTCCTGGCCAGCACCCGCTTGCGCACCGCATAGATGTTGTTGCGCAGTGCGTAGAGCTCGTCGGCATAAGACAGAGGCACCGCCACCTTGTTGACCGTGCGGTCGAGCTGGTCGAGGTCGTCCAGCAGCGTTTTCTGCTCGCCCTGTTTCGCATCGACCTTGGCCTCGATGTCGCGCAGCCGTGCATACCAGCGGAACACGCGCCGCCGCACGCGGAACTGGTACAGCGGCGGCACCACGCGGCTCAGCGGCAGCATCAGCACCAGCAGGCCGCCCAGCACCAGCCACATGCGCTCGACCAGGTTGCTGGCCCAGAACGGCAGGTAGCGCTGCCAGGCCGGCGGCGTGCCGTTGATGGCGCGGTCGCCCTCGGGGCTCACCGGCAGTTCGCTGGTGCGGGTGTTGGGAAAGTCGCGCGCCCGGTTGAACCAGCCGGCGCCGCCGTGGATCGACTGCGCCGCCTGCGCGAACAGCTGGCGCAGGGCGGGGTGCGTTTCCTCGCGCGACAGCAGCGAGGTGGTGGCCGCGAGCAGCGACACGTCGTGCGGCGGCAGGTCTTTCGACAGGTCGACCACGCCGCGCGGCAGCGTCACTGCCGAGAGGAACGGAAAGCGCCGCGAGTAGGCATCGGCCTGGCCGAAGTCCATGAGCTTGATGTCGTCCGAGCGCAGCAGCCGCTGCACCTGCGGCGACTGCGGCGCCGAAGACAGCACGATGGCATCGAGCAGCCCGGCCTGCAGCGCTTCGGCCGCCGCCGCCTGCTCGAGGTTCGACAGCAGCAGGTCGTCGGGGCCCAGATGGTTGGCCTTGAGCATCCGCTCCATGATGTCGGGCAGGCCGCTGCCCGGCAGGTCGACGTTCACGCGCAGGCCGCGCAGTTGCGTGAGCGATGTCAGCGTGCCGGTCTTGCGGTCGATCTTCTGCGCCGAGTCGGCGCGGTAGAACAGCCAGATCGGCTCGTAGAACAGGCTGCCGAGCGAGGTCAGGCCGGCTTCTTCGTCGGCCACCGGGTCGGCGCTGCCGCCGCGCACGAAGCCTACGTCGGCGCCGCCGGTGCGCAGCAGCTGCAGGTTCTCGGTGGAGCCCGACGTGGGCTTGAGCTCCACCTCGATGCCGGCGCGCTTGAGCGCTTCCGCGTAGTGCTTGCCGAACTGTGCATAGGCGCTGCCCGTGGGGCCGGTGGCGAGCGTGACGTGCTTGGGCGGCTGTGGCTGCAGCCACCAGTAGGCGGCGATCAGCAGGCCGATCACGATGAACACGATCGGCCCGGCCGAGGCGATCAGGTCGCGGATCGACAGCAGGATCAGTTTCAAGGTTCTGGGAAACGCCATGGTGTCTCTTCCGTGTTCAGCCGCGCGGCGTGGCGAGATCGGCCGCGCAGGGAATGTGCAACTCGCCCACGGTCACGGACCGCGCTGCGTGCACCGCGCGCAGCGTGGCGATCGCGACGGCCTCGGCCGCCATGGTGCTGAGCACCGTCATGCCCGGCGCGCTGCCTTCCAGCGGCACGCGGCCGGTAGCCAGCGCGAACAGCGTGTCGCCGTCGCTCATGGTGTGCACCGGGTTGATGGCGCGCGCCAGACCGTCGTGGGCGACCATGGCGAGCCGGTTGGCCTGCACCTTGGTCAGCACCGCATCGGTGGCGATCACGCCGATGGTGGTGTTGGTGCCCGCCAGCAGCGGCTTGGGGCTGTCGCCGCGCAGCAGCGCGCGGCGCGTGTCGAGCAGCGCCTTGCCGTCTTCGGTGCGCGCGCCGGCCACGGGCTGGCCGGTGTTGTGGTCGATCACGTCGCCCAGCGAGTTGACCGCGATCAGCGCGCCGACCGTGACGCCGCCGACCGTGACCGACGCGGTGCCGACACCTCCCTTCATCGCTCGGTCCACACCGAAGAGCTTGCCCACCAGCGCGCCGGTGCCCGCGCCCACGTTGCCTTCGGCGGGCGCCGCGGTGCTCGCGGCCTCGCAGGCGGCGTAGCCGGCGGCGGCATCGGGGCGGATGCGCGCATCGCCCATGGGCAGGTCGAACAGCACGGCGGCCGGCACGATGGGCAGGATGCCGAAGCGCACGTCCATGCCGATGTTGCGTTCTTCCATCCATCGCATGGCGCCGTCGGCGGCCGCGAGGCCCCAGGCGCTGCCGCCCGCGAGCATCACCGCGTGCACCTGCTGCACGAGGTTGCCGGGCGCGAGCAGGTCGGTCTCGCGCGTGCCGGGGGCGGCGCCGCGCACGTCCACGCCGGCCACCGCGCCGTCGCGCGCCATGACCACGGTGCAGCCGGTGGGGCGGCGGGTGTCGGAGAAATGGCCGACCTCGATGCCGGCGACGTCGGTGATGGAACCGGCGGATTGGGAGGGAGCAGAAACTGAGGCTGGCATGGCGGCCGATTATGGGACCGCACCCTCTACGATCCTCGTCATGACAGTTGCAAGAAGTTTCTCTCCCGGTGGCGGACGCCGCCATGTGGTGGTGATCGGCGCGGGCGCGGTGGGCAGCGCCACCGCCATCGAGGCGCTGCGCGCGGGCCTGCGCGTGACGGTGCTGGAGCCCGGCGAACCGGGCGGCCCGCAGGCCACGAGCTACGGCAATGCCGGCTGGCTGTCGTCGCACTCCGTGGTGCCGCCTGCGTTGCCGGGCGCCTGGCGCAAGGTGCCGGGCTGGCTGGCCGACCCGCTCGGTCCGCTCGCCCTGCGCTGGCGCTATCTGCCGCGCGCCTTGCCGTGGTTGCTGCGCTACCTGGCTTCGGGCTGGACCGAGGCGCGCGTGCAGCGCACGGCCGACGCGCTGCGCACGCTGCTGGTCGATGCGCCCGCGCTGCACGCGCAACTTGCGGCCGAGGCTGGCGTGCCGCAGCTCATCGAGCGGCGCGGGCTGTTGCATGCCTATCGCTCGCGCGCGGAATTCGATGGCGACGCGCTGGGCTGGCGCGTGCGCCGGCATGTGGGCATCCAATGGAACGAGTGGAGCGAAGACGAGCTGCGCCGCCGCGAGCCCGATCTGGATGCGCGCTACACGCTCGGCATCTTCGTGCCCGAAGCCGGCCATTGCCGCAATCCGGGCGCCTACGTGGCCGCATTGGCGCGGCATGCGCTCGATGCGGGCGCCGAACGCATCACCGCCCGCGCGACGGGCTTTCGCATCGAGGGCGGCCGTCTGCGCGCAGTGCGCACCGAGGCCGGCGACATCGCCTGCGACGGCGCCGCCATCTGCGCCGGTGCGCGCTCGGGCCCGCTCGCGGCGGCGGCCGGCTCCGCGGTGCCGTTGGAGTCCGAGCGCGGCTACCACGTGGTCATCGAAGACGCCGCGGCCGGCCCGCGCACCCCGACGATGGTGGCCGACGGCAAGCTCATCGCCCACTGGATGGACGGCGGCCTGCGCGCGGCGGGGCAGGTCGAGATTGCCGGCCTCGAAGCGGCGCCCGACTGGCGCCGCGCCGGGATCCTGCACCGGCATCTGCAATCGATGTTTCCCGCGCTCGCTGCAGGTGCATCGCCGGCGAAGCACTGGCTCGGCCATCGCCCGAGCCTGCCCGACGGACTGCCCTGCATCGGCCCGGCCGCCGCCAGCGCCGACATCGTCCTGGCCTTCGGGCATGGTCACGTGGGCCTGTGCGGCTCGGCGCGCACGGGGCGTCTGGCGGCGCAACTGCTCGCGGGCGTTGCGGCGGAGATACCGTTGGCCCCGTTCGATCCGGGCCGCTTCAAGCCATAGGGCCAGCCGACATGCCGAGCGCGTCAGTTCGCCGGTGCGATCGACAGCACCGTGAGCGCGCCATCGACCTTGTCGGCCGTGAACTGCACCTTGTCGCCCGGCTTCACCTTCGCGAGCAACGCAGGGTCGCTCACGCGGAAGACCATCGTCATGCCCGTCATCTCGAGGTTGGGAATGTCGCCGTGCTTCAGCGTGATCTTCTTCGCGTCGGTGTCGATCTTGCGGACCTCGCCTTCGACGGACGGCAATGCAGCTTGCGCGAAGGCGGTTGCAGCGAGCAGGGCGGCACAGAGTGCGGTGAACAGTTTCTTCATGATGAGTTTGCTTTCCTCGGTTGTCGGTTGATTCAGCGATAGCTTTGATAGATGCGCGTGCTGCCATCGGCCAGCACCAGCAGCACGTCGTAGGGATCGCGCTGGTCGCCGTAGGCGGGGCCATCCATGCCCGGCGAGCCGACCGGCATGCCGGGCACGGCGAGGCCGACGGCCTTGGGCTTTTCTTTGAGCAGCCGCTGTACTTCGCGTGCGGGCACGTGGCCTTCGATGGCGTAGCCGCCGACGAGGCCCGTGTGGCACGAGCCCAGCTTGGCAGGCACGCCCAGGCGGGTGCGCGCGGCTGCGTTGCCTTCGTCGTGCACGCGCGTGGCGAAGCCGCTCTTGTTGAGGTGCTTGACCCAGTCCTGGCAGCAGCCGCAGTTCGGGTCTTTCCAGATCTCGACCATCGGTGCCGCGGCCATCGCTGTGAAAGGCACGGCAGTGGAAGCCAGTGCCAGCAGCAGGTTTCTTCGTTGCATGGTTTCTCCTTCAGGATTTGCCAGCGGCAGCCAGCACGCGGATGCGGCCGGCCATGCCGAGTTCGTAGTGGTCCTTCACGAGGCAGGCGAAGTCGAAGTCGCCGGCGCGGTTGAAGGTCCAGACCATGTCGCCGGTCTTGCCGGCGGGCACGTGCACCATCCACGGGTCGTCGTGTTCCATGTCCGGGAACTTCTTCATCATGGCCGCGTGAGCCTCGATCTCGGCGGTGGTGCCGAGCACGAGTTCGTGCAGTTCCTTGCCGCGGTTCTTCAGGCGCAGGCGGATGGTGTCGCCTTCGCGCACTTCGATGACCGAGGGCGTGAAAGTCATGTCGTCGGCCATCGCGATGTCGATGGTTCGCTTCACTGCATTGGCTTTGCCTGCGATGCCCCAGGCCTTCTGCTCGGGCGCGAGCGCGGCGGCGCCTTTGGGTTTGGGGCCGTTGTGGGCCTCGTGGGCCAACGAAGCAGTAGTGGCAGCCGCGAGCACGAGGCCCGCGGCGATGGACTTGATGAGTGTCTTGTTCATGAGTTGAGCTCCAGAGAGGAAGGGGTAAAGGAATCAGTGGTTGTGTGCGCCATGCCCGGAGGGCTTGCGCACGGTTGCGTCGGGGCTACTGTTCTTCATCGACGGCGCGGGTGTTTCCTTGCGCGTGGCCGGTGGCAAGTTCGCGTTCGGTACTTCGCGCGCGACGGTGCCGGGCGGGTGCTTGAACCACCCCGGGTCGCGGTAGTCGCCGGGCTTCTGGTCGCGCCGCACCTTCAGCAGCGTAAACATGCCGCCCATCTCGGCCGATCCGAAGGGGCCGGTGCCGGTCATCATCGGCACGGTGTTGTCGGGGATGGGCATTTCCATTTCGCCCATGTCCGCCATGCCCTTGTCTCCCATCACCATGTAGTCGGGCACGAGCTTGCGGATCTTCTCGGCCACGCCCTTGTGGTCCACGCCGATCATGGTCGGCACGTCGTGGCCCATCGGCCCCATGGTGTGGTGCGCCTTGTGGCAGTGCAGCGACCAGTCGCCTTCCTCGTCGGCTATGAATTCCATCTGCCGCATCTGGCCCACCGCGATGTCAACCGACACCTCGGGCCAGCGCGCGGTGCGCGGCACGGGGCCGCCGTCGGTGCCGGTCACCTCGAACTCGTGGCCGTGGATGTGAATGGGGTGGTTGGTCATCGTGAGGTTGCCCACGCGGATGCGCACGCGGTCGCCCTTGCGCACGTTCAGCGTGTCGATGGCCGGGAACACGCGGCTGTTGAAGCTCCAGATGTTGAAGTCGGTCATGGTGTTGACCTTGGGCGTGGCGCTGCCGGGCTCCACGTCGAAGCTGCCGAGCAGGAAGCAGAAGTCGCGCTGCACGGGCTCGATCAGCGGATGACTCTCCTTCGGGTGCGTGACCCAGAAGCCCATCATCCCCATCGCCATCTGCACCATCTCGTCGGCGTGCGGGTGGTACATGAAGGTGCCGGGCCGGCGCGCGGTGAACTCGTAGACGAAGGTCTTGCCCGGCGGAATGTGCGGCTGCGTGATGCCGCCCACGCCGTCCATGCCGTTGGGCAGGCGCTGGCCGTGCCAGTGCACGGTGGTGTGCTCGGGCAGCCGGTTGGTCACGAAGATGCGCACGCGGTCGCCTTCGACCACCTCGATGGTCGGGCCGGGCGACTGGCCGTTGTAGCCCCACATGTTGACCTTGAAGCCGGGCGCCATCTCGCGCACGACGGGTTCGGCGACGAGGTGGAATTCCTTGACGCCGGCGTTCATGCGCCAGGGCAGCGTCCAGCCGTTGAGCGTGACGACGGGGTTGTAGGAGCGGCCGTTCGGCGGCACGAGTGGCGGCGCGGTGGCGGTGGAGCCCCGCGACACCGGTTCGGGCAGCGCGGCCATGGCCACACGGCTTACGGTGGTTGCGGCGACGGCTGTGGCCGCGCCTGCGAAGAAGTTGCGGCGGTTCATGTCAGTGGCCTCCCTTGGCGGGGGCGTCACCGGCCGCAGCGGTCTGCAGCGCCGTCATGCCACCGGGCGAACTCCCCGTGAGCACCAGCTGCAGATCGGTGTCCGCCAGCCAGAAATCGCGCTGCGCCTCGATGCCCGCGTTCACCGCGAGCATGCTGGCGCGCGTCTCGCCGAGCAGTTCCCACACGCTCGCGAGCATGCCGTTGTAGCGCAGCACCATCTCTTCGTTGACCTTCTTGCGCAGCGGCAGCACCTCGTCGCGGTAGCGGCGGGCGAGGGTGTAGGCGGTGTTCCAGCCCTGCCATGCCTCGCGCGCCTCGCTCGCGGCCAGCACGCCCACGTCGCGCACGCGGGCGGCCGACTGCAGGTATTGCGCCTCGGCGCGGCCATTGCGGGCCTGTCCCCAGTCGAAGATCGGAATGGGCAGGTCGAGTTCGAAGCCGCGCTTGGTCTTTTTCGTGCGATCGGCGTCGTTGTCGAAGGTGGTGTTGCGCACCACGCCGAGCTCCATCGCGTTGATCACGCTGGTGGCATGCGTCAGGCCCAGCGAGCCGGCCACGGCGGTGTTCTGTGCTTGCGCCGAACGCACGTCGAGGCGGTCGCGCAGCGCCAGCGCCTGCACGTCGCCCAGTTCGGGCGCGGCTTGCGGCAGCGGTGGCAGGCGGTCGGGCAGGGTGTAGCCGGCGCGAGCGCCGCCCAGGCCCATCAGGCGCGTGAGCTGCTCGCGGCTAGCGACAGCCGCCTGCTCGGCACGCGCGAGCTGCGCGGCCGCGTCGGCCAGCAGCAGTTGTTCGCGGGTGCGCTGCAACGCGCTCCAGTTGCCGACCTGGGCCATGCGATGCGCGAGTTCGGCGCCGGCTTCCGCGGCCTCCTTCGCGTCGCGCAGGTAGACCACGCTCTGCTGCGCCGCCACCGCGCGCACCCAGGCGCGGCGAGTGTCAGCGGCGAGCGTCAGCACGCTCTGCGCAGCCTGCAGCTTGGCCGCCTCGTGCCGCTGGCCGGCCCATCGGGCCTGCCATGGCAGCGTGACCAGGCCCACCACGTTGAAGCTGAGCATCCGCTCGAACTCGCGCTCGCTGCCCTGCGCCAGCCGGCTGAAGGAAAGCACCGGATTCGGCAGGCTCGCGGCCTGCACACGGTCGGCATCGCTCAGTTGCAGGGTGGCGAAGGCGTCTTGCACGCGCGGGCCGTTGATGAGTGCGATGCGTACCGCGGCTTCGACGTCCAGCGGCTTGGCAAGCAGGGCATCGACGCTCTTTTGCGAGGCTTCGTCGGGCGTGCGCTGGGCTGCGGTGCCCGCCATCAGCGGGTTGCCGTTGACCAGCGCCTGCACGTCGGCGGTGCCGCCGTCGGGCGAGAGGCTGGCGCAGCCGGCCAGTATCAGGACGCTCGCGAGTGCAGTGGCGCGTTTGAGCAGCGCGCTACTTCTTCGATAGCAAGGGGGGCCGGCAGGCTGCCGGCGAACAATGGGGTTCACGCTCGATCTCCATGAGCAATACGACGGACGCCGCGAGCCGGAAAGGGCTCACCGCGGACGGACTACGGGCAGGGAGATCAGGAAATGGGCGGCTTCAGGCCCGCAACGGGCTCTGCACTGGCGAAGCGGGCCGCGTGTGCCGCAGGCGGCGCCTGGGGCGCGCTGTGCACGATGTCGACGAGGGGCATGCCGCCAAGGGCCACCGTGTGGCAGACCTGGCAGGCGGTGCAGGTGCCGCAGCCTTGATGGCCGGCGCCGTCGTTGCTGCTGTGGTTGTCATGTGAACCGGCGTGGTCCGCCATGTCCATCTGCATGTCCATGCTGTTGCCGGCCTCCATCGCCTCGTGGCAGTGGGCTTCGGTGGCCGCAGTCGCCATGGACACGGCTGCCTCAGCCGCCGGCAGCGAATGCCGCACCATCTCGATCGCCATGGCATCGCCGAGCCAGCCGCGGATGGGCAGCAGGGCGATCATGAGGGCGAGCAGCAGGGTGCGCATGGGCGGGATGATAAACCTGCGCTCTTAAGACACCAGCTGGCCTCGGGCCTTGTCCACCCATACCTGCAGGTTGTCGAGCAGGTCCTTCTGGCTGAAGGAGCAGCTTTCCTCGCTGAAGAGCGCGCTCGACTCCAGCCGGTCGAGCAGGCTCAGCAGCACCTCGCCGTAGCGCGGTGGCAGGGCACCGAGCAACTCGGTGCTGGCGCGGGCTTCGTTCGACAGCGTGGTGACGGATCCGCCGCCATCGGTGCGCAGGGCCGCGATGCGCGCGGCGATGGCGTCGAGTTGCTGGGCGGCGCTCATTGCTTGTTCTTTCCGGGCGGCGGCAGCGACAACCCGCGCTCGCGCATCAGGTCGCGCAGGATGTCCGGGTAGTCCGTGATGATCCCGTCCGAGCCCCAGTCCATCAGCCGCTGCATGTCGGCGCGCTGGTTCACGGTCCAGGGCAGCACCTTCAGGCCGAGCTTCTGCGCTTCCTTGATGACGGTGGGCGTCAGGTCGGCGAAGGCCGGCGACCAGATCACCGGGCCCGGTGCGTTGGCCGATGCGGCCCTGACCATCTGCGGCACCGAGACGAAGCCCGCCGCGTCGATCCCGGCCGTCCAGCGGTTGTCCTTCAGCGTGCGGGGCGTCGTCAGGTAGGCGCGGGGCAATTGCGGCGCGAGCTTGCCGACCAGCGCCAGCGTGCGCCAGTCGAAGCTCTGGATCGTCACGCGGCCTGCCATCTTCGCCTTGTCGATCTCGGCGAGCAGCGCGCGCACCATCGGCTCGGGCGCGGCGGTTTCCTCCGGCCTGGTCGGATCGATCTTGGTCTCGATGTTGAAGCGCACCGTTGCCGCGTCGGCGCCGCGCGCCTGCACCTGCGCGAACAGCGCGGCCAGCGTCGGGATGCGCTCGCCGTCGCGCGGCTGCTGCAGCGCGAACTGCTTGCCGTAGTTGCTCGCCGGATTGAGGCGGCCCACGTCGTAAGTCTGCAGCTGCGCCAGCGTGAGCGAGCGGATCGACGCGCCGCTGTTCGGTGCCAGCCAGGCGCCGCTGGCGTCGCGCGTGTGGTCGGGGTTGAGCGAGGTGTCGTGCGAGATCACGACCACGCCATCGACCGTGAGCCCGATGTCGAGTTCGAGCGTGGTCACGCCCAGGTCGATGGCGTTGGAGAACGCGGCCAGCGTGTTCTCGGGTGCCAGCCCGCGTCCGCCGCGGTGGGCTTCGAGGTCGAAGTGCTGCTTGGCCGTGGGTGCGATGGCGGCGCAGCCGGCGACGAGCAGGGCAGAGGCGAGGAGGACGTATTTCATTTGAGCTGCACTTTGATGCCGTCGTCTTGCACAGTGATGTCGCCGATCTCGTAGGTCTTGCGCCCGACCGTCAGTTCGTTGGCCGTGAAGCTGCGCAGCACCTGGCCCTGCAGCAGCTCCTGCGCGACCAGGGCGCCGATTTTTTGCAGCCGCTCGGCATCGCGGCCTTCGATACCCTGCAGTTCGATGCGCTCGGCCTTGGGCTGGTCGAGCCGCAGCGCGCGCGCGGCTGCGTCGTACTTCAGTGCGCTGCTGACCGACACCACGCCCTGCACCGGCGACGCCGCCAGCAGGGGGCTCGCGATGGTCAGCGTGGCCGTGATGGCTGCGCGGTTGGCCTGCGCGTCGAGGCCCAGCTGAGGATCGCGCAGCCCGACCATGAAGATCTCGGCGTAGCGCTCGGCCACCGGAAAACGCTTGGCGATCTGCATCTGCAGCTCGTCGCGGGTGGCGGTGTATTCGCTCGTGAAAAAATTGAAGCCGGCCAGCGCCGCGAAGGGCGCATGCAGGGCCGCGGCGCCCAGCAGCGCGCGCAGCACCCGGCGGCGGGAGGTGGGAAACGGGGTGCGGAGGTTCATGGGGGCTCCGAGCTTGCCACAGGCGGGAACGTTCCCGCCAGTGCGATGGATCAGCGCACCCAGGCCAGAATCAATCGTGCAGCGAAGAAAGAAACTGCTTCAGCTCCGCCGTCTGCGGATTCCCGAACAGCTCCGCCGGCGGCCCCATCTCGTGCACACGTCCCTGGTGCATGAAGATCACGCGGTCGCTGACCTTGCGCGCGAAGCTCATTTCGTGCGTCACCATCAGCAGCGTCATTCCCTCGTCGGCCAGCGACTCCACCACGCGCAGCACCTCGCCCACCAGTTCGGGGTCGAGCGCCGAGGTGATCTCGTCGCACAGCAGCACGGCCGGTTCCATTGCCAGTGCGCGCGCGATGGCCACGCGCTGCTGCTGGCCGCCCGAAAGCTGGTCGGGCATGGCGTCGAACTTCTCGGCCAGCCCCACGCGGTCGAGCAGCTTGCGCGCCTGCGAGGCCGCCTCCATGCTGCTACGCTTCTTCACCAGCGTGGGCGCGAGCATCACGTTCTTGCCGACCGTGAGGTGCGGAAACAGGTTGAAGCTCTGGAAGATCATGCCCACGCGCTGGCGCAGCTCGCGCATGGCCATGGTGCTTTCGTGCAGCAGCGGCTTGCCGTCGACGGTGAGCGAACCTTCCTGGAACACCTCGAGCCCGTTGATGCAGCGCAGCAGCGTGCTCTTGCCCGAGCCGCTCTTGCCGATGATGGCGATCACCTCGCCGCGTTTCACGTCGAGATCGATGCCCTTCAGCACTTCGTTGGTGCCGTAGGACTTGCGCAGCGCGGTGATGCGCACGATGGGGGCGCCCACCGAGGTGGCGGGTTGCTGTTGTTGCGGTTCAAGCACGGCGGCCATGGGTCTTCCTCTCGAGGTTCTTGGCGTACAGGCTCACGGGGAAGCACAGCACGAAATAAAGCAGGGCCACGCAGCTGAACACCACGAAGGGCTTGAAGGTGGCGTTCGAAATCATGCTGCCGGCCTTGGTGAGCTCGACGAAGCCGATCACCGAGGCGAGCGCCGTGCCCTTGATCACCTGCACCAGGAAGCCCACCGTCGGCGCGACCGCGATCTTCACGGCCTGCGGCAGGATCACATGGCGCATCTGCTCGGCGAAGCTCAGGGCCAGGCTGCCCGAGGCCTCCCACTGGCCCTTCGGGATCGAGGCCACGCAGCCGCGCCAGATCTCGGTGAGAAAGGCGCTGGTGTACAGCGTGAGCGCCACGCTGGCCGCGGTCCACGCCGACACGTCGACGCCGAACAGCGCGATGCCGAAGTAGGCGAGGAACAGCTGCATCAGCAGCGGCGTGCCCTGGAACAGCTGCACATAGAGGCCGACGGCGCGGTTCATGGCGCTGCCGCCGCGCAGGCGCAGGAACAGCAGCAAGGCGCCGACCAGTCCGCCGCCGATGAAGGCGATGAGCGACAGCACGACAGTCCAGCGCAGCGCCATCAGCAGGTTGCGCAGGATGTCCCAGAGGGAAAAATCGACCATGGTGTGTGTGGCTTTCCCGCGTTCAGCGGCCGAAGAAGAATTTCGGCCCGGCCCAGTTGAGCAGCCGCCGCAGCGCGACCGCCAGGGCCAGGTAGATCAGCGTGGCAACGATGAAGGCCTCGAAGGCGCGGAAGTTGCGGCTCTGGATGAGGTTGGCCGCATAGCTCAGCTCCTCGGTGGAGATCTGCCCGCATACGGCCGAGCCCAGCATCACGATGATGATCTGGCTCACCATGGCGGGCCACACCTTCTTGAGTGCCGGCGGCAGCACCACGCGGGTGAACACCTGCGCCTTGCTGAGTGCCAGGCTCACGGCCGCTTCGATCTGCCCCTTGGGCGTGGCCTCGATGCCGGCGCGGATGATCTCGGTGGAGTAGGCCCCGAGGTTCATCACCATCGCGATGATCGATGCCGTCTCCGGCGTGAGCTTGACGCCCGCCGCGGGCAGCCCGAAGAAGATGAAGAACAGCTGCACGATGAAGGGCGTGTTGCGGATCAGCTCCACGTAGGTGCCCACGATGGCGCGCAGCCATGCAGGGCCATTGGCACGCGCCCACGCGCAGAAGGTGCCCACGATCATGCCCAGCACGGTGCCCACGGCGGTGAGGCCGATGGTCCACGCCACCCCGCGAAGCAGCAGCGGCCACTCGGAGAGCACCGCGCCGAAATCAAACTCGATGTTCATAAGTCAGTCTTCTCTTCGTGGAACGCCGCGGAACCGGCTTTGCCGGGCCGCAGGCGTTGCCCCCGGCGAGGGGGTGTGCGCAGCGACACGAAGTGCGCGAAGCATGGGGGAGCGCTTGTTCAGACCGGCAGCTCGCCGGCGGCCTTGCCGAGCCACTTCTTCGACATGGCGTCCAGCGTGCCGTCCTTCTTGGCGGCGGCAATGATCTCGTTGACCTTGGTCTTCAATGCGGTTTCGCCCTTGGCGACGCCGACGAAGCAGGGGCTGTCTTTCAGCAGCAGCTTGAACTCGGCGCTCACCTTCGGATTCTTGGCGAGCATGTCGCCGGCGACCGCCGCGCTGGTCGCGATGGTTTGCGTCTGGCCGGCCACGAAGGCCGCGATCGTCGCGTTGTTGTCCTCGAAGCGGCGGTAGTCGACGTTCGGTGGGGCCACCTTGTTCAGTTCCTGGTCTTCCATTGCGCCGCGCGTCACGGCGACGGTCTTGCCGGCCATGTCGGCGAAGCTCGTGAGCTTCATGCTCTTGGCCGCATACACGGCCTGGAAGAAGGGCGCGTAGGCCGAGGTGAAGTCGATCACCTTCTCGCGCTCGGCGTTCTTGCCGAGCGTGGAGATCACGAGGTCGGCCTTGCGGGTCTGCAGGTACGGAATGCGGTTGGCGCTGGTCACGGGCACCAGCTCGACCTTGACGCCCAGCTTGGCGGCGATCAGCTCGGCCATCTCGATGTCCAGGCCTTGGGGCTTCATGTTCCTGTCGACCGAGCCGTAGGGGGGGTAGTCGGTCGGCACGGCGATCTTGATGGTCTTGGCCTTGAGCACGTTGTCGAGTGCGTTCTGGGCCTGGGCGGCGCCCGTGGCGGCCATCATGGCGAGCGAAGCCAGTGCGAGCGCGAAGCGGCGTTTGGACGGAGAAGAGAAGGTCATAGCAAGGCTCCTAGGTAAGTCGAAGAATCGGAAGCAGGGGATGCGGCCGCCTTGCGGCGCTTGCCCTTGGGCGCCGCTGCGGCGGCGGTGTTCGTGTTCTGCAGCGGCGCCAGCGCATCGCGCAGCTGCGCGAGCGGATCGGCGGGCGCCTGCACGCGCAACGCCGACTGCACCGTGCCGATGTGCGCGGCCATCAGCGCCTCGGCGGCGGCGTGGTCGCCGCGCTCCAGCGCCGCGACGATCTGCACGTGGTCTTCGCACGACTGCACCGCGTCGTGCGTGGACTGGTAGAGCATGGCGATCAGCGTGGTGCGCGCGGTGTAGTCGCGCAGCGTATCGGCCAGCAGCGTGTTGCCCAGGCATTCGGCCAGGCATACATGGAAGTCGCCCAGCAGAAAGCTGCGGTTGCCGACGTCGCTCTCTTTCAGTGCGGCTTTTTCACGCTGAAGGTGCGCTTTCAGCTCGCGCAGGGCGGCCTTGTCGATCTTGCCGGCGCTGCCCGCGCTGCGGATCAGCCCCAGTTCGATGACGCGCCGGGCCTCGAAGGCCTCGCGCGCCTCGTCCTGCGAGGGCTCGATGACGAACCAGCCGCGCCGTGCGCTCACCGTGACGATGCCGCGCGCCGCCAGCCGCGTGAGCGCCTCTCGCACGATGGTGCGGCTGCAGTCGAACAGCATCGCCAACTGCTGCTCGCCCAGGCGCGAACCCGGCGCGAGCTTCTGCGCCATCACCGCTTCGATGATGCGTGCACTGATTTGGGATGCGGAAGTGGCCATGGCCTGCATACCAGCAGCTTCTGTGCCAACTGGTATGCAAGATCTGTGCACCGAAATGGGACATGGCCCTGCCCCGGGGCCCCGGCGGGCGCGTGCTCAGTGCCTGGTGCGGCCCAGTGCGCTGGCCGGAAGTGCCACAAGCATGAGCAATGCCGACAGCACCAGCGCCCCGCTCAGCACATACAGGCTGGCGGCGAACCCGCCCGTCAGCGTCTTGAGCGCGCCGACCATCATCGGCGCCACCAGCCCCGCGCTGCCGCCGATGGTGCTGATGAGCGCGATGCCCGCGGCCGCGGCGCTCTTCGACATGAAATTGCCGGGCACCGACCAGAGCACGGTGAACGCGGCGGAAATGCCCATGGCCGCCAGTGCCAGGCACAGCACGGCGGCGAAGGCGTTGTGCATGAACAGCGTGGTCAGCGCCAGCCCGGCCGCGCCCACCACCGCGCTCAGTGCGAAATGCCAGCGGCGCTCCTTGTGCCGGTCCGAATGCCGCCCGACGACGATGTTGGCCGCGATGCCCGCCACCGCCGGAACGACCGAATAGAAGCCGATCTGCAGCACGCTGAGCCCCATCGACTTCAGGATCGTGGGCTGCCAGAACGACAGCGCATAGATGCCGAGGATGATCAGGAACGACATGAAGCCGATCAGCCACACCCGGGCGTCGAGCATCGCCGCGCCGAAGGTGTGGCGCCCGGTGGCACCGTTGGCGGCCTGGTCTTCGGCCAGCAGGCGCGCCACGCGCTGCTTCTGCGCCGGCGACAGCCAGGCCGCCTGCGACGGGCTGTTCGACAGCCAGCGGAAAGCCGCCACGCCGAGCAGCACGCTCGGAATCCCTTCGAGCAGGAACAGCCACTGCCAGCCGCGCAGCGACAGCACGCCGTCGAGATACGTCATCGTGAGCCCTGCGATGGGCCCCGCCACGATGGGCGCGGCGCCGAAGGCCATGAAGAACAGCGCGGTGGCCTGCGCGCGGCGGTGTGAGGGGAACCACAGCGTCAGGTAGAACAGCACCCCCGGCGCGAAGCCGGCCTCGAACACGCCGATGAGAAAGCGCAGCACATAGAAGTGCGTGGGCGTGGTCGCGAACATCATCGCCGCCGACGCCAGCCCCCACAGGCCCATGATGCGCAGCAGGGTCGCGCGCGCACCGATCTTCGCGAGCATCAGGTTGCTCGGAATCTCGAACACCGCATAGCCGATGAAGAAGATGCCCGCGCCCAGGCCGAACACCGCGTCGCTGAAGCCGAGCTGGTCCTTCATCTGCAGCTGCGCGTAGCCCACGTTGGTGCGGTCGAGGTAGTTCAGCACGTAGCAGGCGCACAGCAGCGGCATCAGGCGCCAGGTGATCCTGCGGAAGAGCGCGGCGTCGTCGCGCGCGGCGGTATCTGCTGCCGGGGTGCGCGCATCCGCTGCGTCGAGGGTGGCGGTGTTCATCGTGTGTCTCCTTCTGTTGTTCCTGCCCGAGATGCTTCAGGCGACCGTGGGCGTGCCGAAGCTCGTCTCGCCCCACAGGTGGCTGGCCGGCGCACCCGGAAACAGCCAGTGCGGCGAGCATTCGGCCGACGGCACCACGTTGCTGAACCCGTGCGAGGACGAGGTGCCGGCGAGGGTCTTCTCCAGCACCATCGACAGGTACTGGTCGTTGCTGCCCTCCTGCGTGTTGCCGTTGAGGATCACCTCCGCGCCAGTGGCCTGCGCGTAGCGGCGGATGCCGTTGTGCCGCGACTGCAAAGGCGCCCAGCTGTCGGCTGCCACGCCGTTCTCGCTGCTCACACGCAGGCCGTCGCCGGTGCGGTAGACCAGCGAATGGTTGCCCTCGGTGTGGCCCGGCGTGTGCACCAGAGCGAGCCCGCGGCCCAGCTGGATGCTGCCGTCGAAGGCGACGATGCGTTCGGCCGGCACGCCGTCGAGGCCGCGCGGGCAGTACCACTCGGCCTGTATCGGCAGCAGGCCCTGCACGTTCGCGAGCTCCTGGCGGTGCACCAGCAGCCTTGCGTTCGGCAGCAGGCCCGGCGCGCCGGCGTTGCCGAGCCAGCGGCGCACGTCCTGCGTGTGCAGGTGGTCGTAGGTGATGTAGTCGACTTGCTCCGGCGCGATGCCGCAGCTCGCCAGCGCCTGCGGCACGGTCTGGTAGACCGGCGCGATCGCCTTGTGCAGGAACTTCGGCGTCTGCTCGCTCAGGCGCTTGAAGTAGGGCGTTTCGTTGCCGGCCTCGAAGTCGGCCGGCGTGAACAGCAGCGTGCGCAGGCGGCCCTCGAAGTCGTCGTACTGGATCAGCACGGTGCGCGCCAGCAGGTGGACCATGTGCGGCTTGAGCAGTTGCTGCGAGTACACGCCGGTAAAGGCGAACCACGCGGGGTACGGAATGCGCAGCAGGTTGAAGCTGCGCGCAAAGCGCACCGGCGGCGCGTCGAGCAGCCGCTCGCGCAGGCCTTCGGCCTCATGGCGGATGGCGCGCAGGCGATCCTGCGGCATGGCGGCGTTGCGTGTGCCGTCGAATTCCGGCAGCTGTGCGAAGCCGGTGGGCTCGGGGTCTCGGATCATGGTCGTCTCCTGGAAATGAATGCTTGCTTTTCGATTCGTCGTGCGTTGTTCGGGGGAGCGGTTGAACTGCCGGCATGAGCAGAGCGCTCATCGTGCGCAGGGCACCGGGTGCTCCCCGCAGCGAAATAAAGGAGGAGGCCGCAGGCCGGGGGACATTCGCGCAGGGGAGTACCCGGTGGCCTGTGCTCACGCCCCGAATGCCCCTTCAGTACATCGACCGCCCGCCCGAGATGTCGAACACCGCGCCAGTGCTGAACGAACATTCATCCGATGCAAGCCACGCAGCCATCGCAGCCACTTCATCGACCTCGACAAAGCGCCCCATCGGCACGCGCGACAGCAGCGCAGTCCGCAGCTGTTCGCGGTGCTCCACAGGCACGGCCGCGAACACCTCGGTGTCGGCCGCAGACGGCGTGATGCAGTTCACCAGCACGCCCGAAGAAGCCAGCTCCTTGCCCAGCGACTTGGTCAGCGCGATGAGCCCCGCCTTCGACGCCGAGTACGCGGCATTGAATCCGTTGCCCTCCTTGCCGGCGACCGAGGCGATGTTGACGATGCGCCCGCGCCGCTGCGCGAGCATCACCGGCGCCACCGCGCGGCAGCACAGCCACGCGCCCGTCAGATTGATGTCGAGCACGTTGCGCCACTGTGCGGGCGTGTGCTCCCAGGCCGGCACGGTCGGGCCGAGCACGCCCGCGTTGTTGACGAGGATGTCGATGCCGCCGAAGCGCTCCTGCGACTGCGAGGCCGCGCGAGCAATCTGGTCTTCGTCGCGCACATCGACGACCGCCGAGGTCGCGGTGCCGAGCGGTGCGAGCGTTTGCAGCGCATTCGCCAGCACGGCCGCATCGAGGTCCCACAGCGCGACGCTGGCGCCGGCCGCGAGGTAGCGCTGCGCAATCGCCCGGCCGATGCCGCGCGCGCCACCCGTCACGACGGCGTGGCGGCCCGCGAGCGCATCGTTGCGCGGCGCAGTCATGCGGCTGCCGCTTCTTGCGGGCGTGCGGCTGCGGGCTGGCCCAACAGTGCGCCCATCAGCGCGGCCACGTGCTCCGCGGGCACGCCCGCCAGCAGTTGCCGCAGCATCGTCAGCGTGTCGAAGTACACGCGCTCGCACACCAGCCGGTCGCCTTCGAAGATGAAGAAGGCATTCATGCGGCAGCGAAAGCTGTTGCCCGTCGGGGGCAGGCCCTTGAGCGGACCGCGATGCGTGCCCAGCAGCCAGAACTCGACGACCACCGAATCGTCGGCGTGCCGCAGCTGGATGATCTCGTGGCGCTGGTCGGGAAAGGCACGGCGCGTGTCGGTGTAGTACTGGCGCACGTCGGCAATGCCGTCGTGCACCTCGCCGCTCGGGATCAGCTCGTAGTGCGGGTGCGGGAAGGTGCCGAGCACGGCGTCGAAGTCCTGCCGGGTTTCGTCGGCGAAGTGATCGAGCACGAGGCGCTCGCGGCGGGCTTGAAGTTCGGTGCGTTGTGTGTTCATCGGGGGTGTGCTCCATGTGACAGGGACGACAGGTGACATCGGGTTGCTGCGAATGCGCCGGCCCGGGCTCGCTGCGTACTATCGGCACGCCCTTGAAACAAGACTGTCCGGTGTTGGCAATCGCCGCTCCGGACAAACCCGCGATGCCACGCACGCCCCTCTCTTCCAGCAGCCAGCCGCATGCGCCGTCGACACCGGCGCACAACTGCGACATGCGTCTGGCCGACGACGTGCAGCAGCGGCTGCTCGCGGTGGCGCACCGGCGCACGCTGGCGCGCGGCGAGTCGCTGTTCCACAAGGGTTCGCGGCCCGATGCGCTGTTCGGCGTGGTCAGCGGTTCACTGCGCGTGAGCGTGGTCGCAACGGGCGGGCGCGAGGCGGTGATCGCCATGCTCGAACCTGGGCACTGGTTCGGCGAGGTGTCGCTGCTGGTCGGGCGAGAGCGCGTCTACGACACCTGCGCGGTCGACACGACCGAGATGGCGGTGGTCGCGGCGGCCGACTTCCACCGGCTGGTGGCCGCGCATCCCGACGTGCACATGGCCTTCACCCGGCTGGTGTGCCTGCGGCTGCGCCAGGCGCTGGCGTGGATCGACGACGTGATCCTGATGCCGCTGCCGGTGAGGCTCGCGCACCGGCTGCTGACGCTGGACGCGCGCGCATCGAGCCCGGGCGAGGGCGGCGGCACGCTGCTCGGCGTGTCGCAGGAAGACCTGTCGTTCATGCTCGGCGTGTCGCGCCAGAGCGTGAACCGGCAGCTGAAGCTGTGGGAGGAAGATGGCACGCTGCGCGTGCGCTACCGCGGCATCGAGCTGCTCAGCCGCGCGCAGCTGGAGCGGCACGCGGCCACGCCGAGCTGAACGCGCCGGCGGGCTCCGGTTCAATCCATCCGCGCGCCGGAGGCCTTCACTGCTTTCTCCCAGCGCGGCGTTTCGGCGGCCAGGAAGCGCGCGAACTCCTCGCTGCCCAGGAAGGCCGGGTCGGCGCCCTGGCTCACCATGCGTTCGCGCACCTCGGGGCTGGTCAGCACGTGTTTGAACGCTTCGCCGAGCTTGGCGACCACGTCTTTCGGCGTGTCCTTCGGCGCGAAGAAGCCATAGAAGCCCACCACCTCGAAGCCCTTGAAGCCCGACTCGATCACGGTCGGCACGTCGGGCAGGGCGGGGTTGCGCTCGCGGCTGGTCACGGCCAGCGCGCGCACCTTGCCCTGCTTGTGGTAGTTGGCTGCCTGCGGGATCGACTCGGCCATGAACTGCACCTGTCCGCCCATCAGGTCGGTAAAGGCGGGCGCGCTGCCGCGGTACGGGATGTGCACCATGAAGATGCCCGTGGCGGTCTTGAACATCTCGGGCACGAGGTGGCTGATGCCGCCGTTGCCGGCCGAACCGTAGTTGACCTGGCCGGGCCGCGCCCTGGCGTAGTCGACGAACTGCCTGAGGTTCTGCACCGGCAGCTTCGGCGTGACCAGCAGCGCCAGCGGCTGCATGGCGGTGCGCGCGATGGGCACGAAGTCGCGCTGCGTGTTGTAGGGCAGCTTGCTGTAGAGCGCGCCGTTGATCACGGCCACGCCGGTGTTGGCCAGCATGAGCGTGTAGCCGTCGGCCGGGCTCTTGGCGACCGCGTCGGCGCCCACCGAGCCGCCCGCGCCGGGCTTGTAGTCGACGATCAGCGGCTGGCCGAGCACGGCCTGCAGCCTGTCGGTGAGCAGGCGCGCATGTTGGTCGAGCGGGCCGCCGGCCGGGAAGCCGATCACGACCTTGATCGGCTTGTCGGGGTAGGCGGCCATCGCCGTGGTGCCGATGGCAAGGGAAAGGACCGCGATCGCGATCCGGGCAGTCTTGTTGTTCATGATCCGTCTCCTTTTTGTGAGGAGACGATCATAGGCAGCGCGCTCAGCCGGCCAGCGTGGCTTTCAGCGTGATCTCGGGCACGCTCGCCAGCGCCTTCGACAGCGGGCAGCCGGCCTTGGCGGCGGCCGCGATCTGCTGGAACCTGGCTTCCTCGAGGTTCGGCACGGCCGCGTCGAGCTCGAGCTGGATGCGGTCGATCTTGAAGCCGTCGCCGTCCTTGGCCAGCCGCACGGCGGCCTTGGTGTCGATGCGTGTGGCGGTCAGGCCTTCCCGTTCGAGCGCGAAGGCGAAGGCCATCGTGAGGCAGGCGGCATGCGCCGCGCCGACGATCTCCTCGGGGTTGGTGCCGCGCTTGTCGTCCTCGAAGCGGCTCGCGAAGCCGTAGGGGTAGTCTTTCAGGGCGCCGGTCTCGGTGCTGACCTGGCCCTTGCCGGTCTTGCCGGCGCCTTCCCAGTGGACGCTTGCGTGCTTGTCTGCTGGCATGTCGGTTCCTTCGCTTGGGTGGTGTGTGGAGGGAACGGCAGGTTCGCCCAGAAACCGGCGGCTGTCTGTAGTCGTACGGCGCGTGCGCAGGTTCGAAAGGGGGAGGGGCGTCAGAAGAATGGGCGTCGCCTAGGCGACGCTCCGGGGGGCTTCCCCCATGGGAGCGGCGGCCGTGGCGGCTTAGTCTGGCGGGCTGTCGCTTTTTCTTTTCCCCGCCTGTACCCACCATGCAACAACGCCCGCATTACAAGTTCTGGCCCAAACGCCTCCCTCACTCGATCACCGTCCCCGCCACCTCGCTCTGGCACAACCTGGCCACCTCGGCCGCACGCTATCCCGACAAGCCCGCGCTCGTGTTCTTCGGCCGCGTGACCACCTACCGCGACTTCGCCGCCCAGGCCGAGCGCCTGGCAGGCGCGCTGCATGCGCTGGGCGTGAAGCGCGGCGACCGTGTGATCCTCGACATGCAGAACTGCCCGCAACTGGTGATCGCGCATTTCGCGATACTGCGCGCCAATGCCGTCGTGGTGCCGGTCAACCCGATGAACCGGGCCGAGGAGCTCAAGCACTACATCACCGACTCCGACGCCAAGGTGGCCATCATCACCGGCGACCTGGCGGGCGAGCTGGCCAAGGCCAGCAATGCGCTGCCCGTGGAGCAGCGGCTCGACCACATGGTCGTGACCCAGTTCACCGATGCCTTCGACGCCGACGCATCGGGCGACGACGCTCCGGCACCCGCCTGGAAAGACTGGCTCACCACCCGCCACCCGCTGCCCGCGCTGGACGGCGGCAAGACCATCGCGTGGACCGACACGCTCGAAGCCAACCACCCGCCGCCCGAGCACGTGGTGGGCGCCAACGACATGGCGCTGCTGCCCTACACCAGCGGCACCACCGGCCTGCCCAAGGGCTGCGTGCACCACCATTCGAGCCTGATGCACAACGCGGTGGCCGGGCAGCTGTGGGGCGGGTCGACTTCCGAGACGGTGGTGCTGGCCGTGGTGCCCATGTTCCACATCACGGGCGTGGTGAGCATGATGCACACGGCGATCCTGGCGGCGGCCACGCTGATCATCATGCCGCGCTGGGACCGCGACGTGGCCGGCCGGCTCATCTCGCGCTGGAAGGTCACGGCCTGGACCAACATCCCGACCATGGTCATCGACCTCATGGCCAGCCCCAACTTCGCGAGCTACGACCTGTCGAGCATGACCTACATCGGCGGCGGCGGCGCGGCCATGCCGCAGGCCGTGGCGCAGCGCCTGCTCGAGCAGTACGGCCTGAAGTACCAGGAGGGCTACGGCCTCACCGAGACCGCCGCGCCGTCGCACACCAACCCGTCGGACCATCCCAAGCAGCAGTGCCTGGGCATCCCGTTCATGAGTACCGACGCGCGCGTGGTCGACCCTGACACGCTGGCCGAAATGCCGATCGGCGAATCGGGCGAGATCATCATCCATGGCCCCGAGGTGTTCCAGGGCTACTGGAAGCGCCCCGACGCCACGGCCGCCGCCTTCGTCGAGTTCGAGGGCAAGCGCTTCTTCCGCTCGGGCGACATGGGCCGTATGGACGAGGACGGCTACTTCTTCATCACCGACCGCTTGAAGCGCATGATCAACGCGAGCGGCTTCAAGGTGTGGCCGGCCGAGGTCGAGCTGCTGATGTTCCGCCACCCGGCGATCCAGGAGGCCTGCGTCATCTCGACCAAGGACGCCTACCGCGGCGAGTCGGTCAAGGCCGTGGTGGTGCTGCGCGCCACGCACAAGGACACCACCGAGCAGGAGATCATCGACTGGTGCCGCGAGAACATGGCGGTCTACAAGATCCCGCGCAAGGTGCAGTTCGTCGATGCGCTGCCCAAGAGCGGCAGCGGCAAGGTGATGTGGCGGCTGCTGCAGGAGGTGGAGAGCAAGTAGATACGTGTATTTAATGCTATTAAATAGATAGCAATAGCCAGGTGCACGGGTTGAGTACGAAAAATGTACGGAAAACGACAGTTTTCGTGCGGGGCGCTAAGGACACGCCGAGCCTAAGCTGGCCCCCACGAGATTTGCTGGGGCTGCTGGAACCGCGCAATGTGCCCTTTCTCGCCTTCAGGGGCCAGGGCCTTACAGCGCGATTTCGCTCTGGGATGGGGCCTCGCGCCCGCCTAGGTGGAAAAACCTGCCAGCGGGCCTCCTGGAGGCGGGCCGAGCCATTTGCTGGGCAGCGTGAGCGCACAACTCAACATGGCGATGCACGTGAGGACCGCCTCCCTCTTGACGGACCTTGACGGTGGCCGAAGCGCGCCGCCGCCAGCTTGACCAGACGCAGGAGCGGGTCGTCGAGGAGGCGCTGCGCCGCCTGCAGGGGGCTGGTGGCTTCCATGGCCAAGAGCACCAGCAGGATGGAGCCGGCGGCGGCATTGCCATACCAGTCAGGCAGGGTCTTCCAGTACGCCGGCGGCTTCCCAGCGCAACCCGAAGGCGGCATAGTTAGCAGGGAAGCTCAAAAGGACACGAACAAAAGGAAGCAGGGAGGCTGTTTTGATTGAATCGCTGATCAAGAACCTGAACCAGGATATTGCGCTCCTTCAACTTCGTATTGAGAGGGACAAGGATGCCGGCTTTAACGACATGGCGCGGCTGCTGGAGTCGATGTCGATCCAGTTCTTCAAAGCCGTGGGCATTGCGAACCTCAAAAGCAAGAATCAGATTCGAGTGAACTTCCCGGCTATTGATGCCGCGGACGACGACAAGGATGGTGGGATTGCCGTGCAGGTCACCTCGGTCGCGGACGCCAAGAAGATCAGTAAAACGATCACAACCTTCGAGAAGAAGGACGCTGCAGGGAAGTGCTTGAAGGACGGCTACGCGGCGCTCTACATCTTCGGCTTCTGCAAAGCGTCAAGAACTGCGACCGTTCCCAACTACTGCCGGGTGGTCGATCCCGCCTTCTTCGTTGGCAAGCTCGTCGACCTCGGTGATGAAGAAAAGCTGCAGACGATCATCGACTCGGTCCGTCGTCTCGGGGACTATTCTTCGATCCACCCTTATGGCGATATTGAGTGTCTCAAGATCGTGTTGGGCTATGTGGGGCGCAATGCCGTCAGGCACTACATGTCCTGCGAGGGTAACCTCGACGACATGACGAGGGGCCTTAAAGAAATCTCGGAGCTCATCGGAAAGGGCACCGTCGACGGCAAGCAGAAATCAAAGGCCCACCATGAATTCGAAGATCAAGAGATCGGCGAATTTCTGCGGCACGTGCTGAGCCAAATTGGCGGTATCGCAGCGATCATGAACCGTGCGAACCGCAACGGTTTCGTCTACTTGAACCAGCAGGACATGAGAGCCATCGATGAGCAGAAGCGGTCGATCGCCACATCGGCGCAGCGCATTGCCGCAAGGCACGGTATCGCCACGCCGTTAGACATGCACGGGGTCGACTAGCATCCGGCAGTAGCGCACCACGGCGATCGGGCAAAGCAGCTGCGCGATCAACTCTGCCTCCGCTTCAATCGACTGGTGATCGCTTGCTGCTGAACCTTGGTGGCGGCGGCCGGTGAGGTCAGTGCAGTTCTCGATCCGGGCCAATGCGTCCAAGCCAATCATCCGGATGCGCCGCGTCCTTATGTTCAGCGCAGAGTGAGCACGGCAAGAGGTGCGGCGAGTCAGTACGCAGACGAGCGATGGCGGCCGCCTCAAGCATCAGGCGTCGTCCCCAGTTGGAGAAGTGCAGGTGCTGGTAGATCGTCGTCTCTTTAATCTTGTGCAGCGTAGGGAGCACGTGGTTCGCAATAGGTTCGGGCAGATCGAAGAAGAGCCTGCTGTCGAGCAAGCGCCTGCTGTCGAGCATGAGCCTGATCACCTTATCCGACAGAAAGACGTTCCGCTTGGCACCACGCCAGATGATCCCATCCAGCCATTTCAAGTGCGCGAGGTCCAGGTCCTTCGCCACTAACTTACTGCGACCGACAGTCGGGATGTGCAGTAGTTCGACAAACGACACGCGGCACGCGTCCTCCGGCTCGAAACCCGTCCGTGCGAAGTTGCGGTGATAGTGTTGGCCGTCACCCCTGTAATCGGTCAGAAGAAACGGGTGGTGCACCTTCTGGCGCCACCAGAAGGCAACGCCATCGTCGTGATACTCCCACACACGGGGGTAGGCAGGACTGCTTTCGATCTGAGCGTCGTAGTTCGCATCTAGCCCCACGAAGACGAACTCCGCACTTTCCGGCCGGGCACCTTGGTAGGGCTTGTCGCGGAACATCGCGGTGAGACTCTGGCTGGGGTGTGGCTGGTACACGTCGGCAGCATATGAGAGATCGCCATGGCGCGCCAGTGGGGCAATCGGGCGATTTCCGCAGTGACAAGACTCCAACAACGCGCACCGCAGTCGCTCAATGTTCAGACCGTTGTCCAACAGCTTGCGCGACGAAACCGGCGTGAGCAGCCAAACCTCGATCGAGGTGATCCGCAGCGCCTCGAAACAACGGGCGCGCTGAAGGTTGCTGCGCCGCACGCAGTACAGCCCAATATCTACTCGCTCGACTTTGCCTGGACGGGTAGGCAAACTATCTTCTCGAGATCGAGCCCGCGGCCGTGCTTGCGCTTCATCGCATGATCGGCCGGGGAAATTACTGGCTTCACAGGCGCTACCCTATTTGAAGCTGCACTGCAATGAGTACAAACATATTCAAAAGCAGGGCGCAAGCTGACTTCGATGGTCAGGATTCAGAAGATCCTCTCCGTTATTCTTTGCAACACATTCGTTGTAAAAAAGTTATCTATGCGCTCCTCTCGGCTTTGCAGTCTTGTCCTCTCGGCCCTCTGTTTGGGGGGCGTTGCCGCCAACGCTCAAACATCGTTGCGAGCCTGGAACACCCACCCCGATGGCTACCCGGTGACGGAGGCGATGAAAAGCTTCATTCAGGAAGTGGATGCGGCAACCAAGGGGAAATACAAGATCGAGCTGTTTTCCAACGCTGTTCTGGGAGACCAGGGCAAGGCTGTAGCGATGCTCAAGGCCGGCGAGATCGATGTCGCCGAGTTCAATTCGGCGCCACTGTCCGAAGCGGCGCCGGAACTCAAGGCATTCAATCTCCCGTTCCTGTTCACGGACTCGGCCCACATGTTTCGCTACCTGGATGGCGAAATAGGGGCGCGACTGGCGCAGACACTGCAGGCTTCGGGTTACGTGGTGCTCGGCTGGTATGACGGGGGCGCTCGGTCGTTCTATTGCGCCAACAAACCATTGACCACGCGAGAAGATCTTGTTGGCCAGAAAGTTCGGGTGCAACAGTCCGAGGTCTACATCGAGATGGTCAAGCTGCTGGGCGCCATTCCGGTGGTGGTGCCCTACAAGGACGTGCTCGATGGGTTCCAGAAGGGAACGATCGATTGCGCCGAAGGCAACATGGTCTCCTACGAAGCCACCGGACACTACAAGGCGGCCAAATACACATTGCTGGACAGCCACATGATTTCTCCCGAAGCATTGGTCGTCTCCACCAAACTGTGGAACCGGCTCAGTGCGGACGAAAAAGCGGTGTTCCAGAAGGCCGGGAAAAAATCGGCGAACCTGATGCGGGAGCTCTGGGAGAAACGAGTCGTCTCCGCACGTGCTGCCGTGACGAAAGAAGGCGCCCAGTTTTCCAACGTGCAGGACTTTTCTTCATACATCCGGAGAATGTCGCCGCTCTACGCCAAGTACATGGCTGATCCCACAACCCGGGCCGCGCTATTTGCCATCGTCGGCAAGCAGTGAGGAAAGCAGCAGGGCGGCGATAGATCCCGCGTCGGTCTTATCGATCTCCCCCGCACCCGTTGCGCTGGAGCACAGGCAGTAGCTGCGGACCCAGCGACTTCAGCAACTGGGTCGGCAGCGCGCTCGTGAACCGATAGCGAGCGGCATAGGGCTCGTGCACATAAGCCATGATGGTGCCGAAGTAGCGGTCTCCGATCATGAACACGAAGGTGGCCGATCGATCGATCTTGCGCTCCGAGATCACCCGTCCGTTCCGGTCGGTCTTCTCGTAGCGATGGTCTCCGGTGCCGGTCTTGCCACCGATCTCGATCGCGCGGCCATGCGTGTCCACGAGCGAGCCCTTCAGGCGCCGTGCCGTGCCGTCGTTCACCACCTCGACCAGCGCGCGCCGTACCGTCGCGACCACCTCCGCGGGCAGCAGCCGTTCGGCGCTCGCGTTGCGCGGTTCCAGCCGTGTCTCGTAGGGCGTGTCGCGCCCGAAGTGCAGTGCACCGATTCGTTGCGTGGGCAGCCGTACACCGTCGTTGACGAGGATGCCCATCAGTTCCGCCAGGGCAGCCGGCCGGTCGCCCGACGCGCCGATCGCGCTCGCGTAGGACGGCGTCAGCGATGCGAAGGGGTAGCCCAGGCGCTGCCACGAGCGATGAACCTGCGCGAAGGCGTCGAGCTCGATCAGCTCGCGCAGGCGCTTGTCCTGCGCGCTCTTGTGGCGCGTCTTGAAGAGCCAGGCGTAGGTTTCCTGGCGTTCACGCGCGCTCGCCTCCAGCACCTGGGTCAGCGAGGCGCCGGGTTGGCGCTGCAGGAAACCGACAAGCCAGAGCTCCAGCGGATGCACGCGCGCGACGTAGCCGCGATCGGCGAGCGACAAGCCGGCGTAGGTACTGCGCAGCGCCCGCAATGCGCGCGGCGAGCCGGCGCCGCGGCCCAGCCGCTGCACGAGAAGCTCGTCGAGCCGCGCGTCGCTGGCCTCGGGCTCGATCGTGAACAGCACGCTCGCCAGGCGCGGCGCCGATGGCCTCAGGCCCTGCAGCAGCAGGGCTTCGGCCTCCGCAGCCGACCGGTGCTGGTACTTGCGATAGAAGCGGACGAGGAAGGCCGAGCCTTCGCGATCGGCAAAGCGCGCGAGCAACTCGCGCCGGCGCGGGTCGGCAGGGTCGTTCAGCAGGCGCTCGGCGTCCGACGCGCCGCCGAACATGTGGTGGCGCACCAGGTCGCGCATCAGGCGGATGAACACCAGGTTGACCGAATGCTTGAAGCCCTCGCGCACCGTCATCGTTTCGCTGTCGCTCGAGCGCTCGAAGTTCGCGAACTGATGCAGGCCGCCGCCGGTGAAGAAGGCCTCGCCGGGGTTGGCCGAGTACTTCCGCTCCATGGCCGCCTCGAGCATCGGCGCGAGGCGGCGATCCTTGGCGCGCAGGAGGTACTGCCGCGCCCACGCGCCCAGCGGGTCGCGCGGATTGTTCTCCAGCGCCGAGAGCTGGGCGGGGGAGAGGTCGGCCCAGCGGGCGTGCAACTCGGCCACGAGCTCCAGGTAGCTCACCAGGGTGCGCAGCTTGGCGGTCGAGCCGAGGTCCAGCCGCGCGCCCTGGTTCACGTCAAAGGGCTGGTCGATGTTGTCGGCCTGAACGCGCAGCAGGTTCTCCTGCGCGCCCCGCTCGAACAGCGTGAAGCTGTAGACCAGCGGGCCCGGGTCCGCACCCGGATCGAGCAGGTGGAAGCCGAACAATCCCGCAGCCTTGGCCGCGGCGGGCGTCCGCAGGCCGGCCAGCACCCGCGCCACCATCGCCTGCGCCTCGCCGTCCAGGCTGGTCTCGGCCTCGAGGTCCAGCCGCTCCAGGTCGTAGGCGCGCGGCACGCCGAGCAGCGTGGAGATGTGGGTGCGCAGTGCAGTCGCGGCTTTGCGCTGCACGAAGTCCGGCCGGGGCGTTGGCGGCAGTTCGGGCCGCAGCCGCAGGGGCAGTGGCAGGGCCGCATCGCGCAGCTCGGGCGAAATCAGGCCTGCCTCGGCCATCAGCCGCAGGTAGCTGTCGGTCAGCCGGCCAAGGCCTGTGCCGTCGCCGAGCAGGTGCTGCGACGGTCGGCGCTGCGCGATCATCAGCGACAGTGCCTGCTTGAAGGCCTCGGCCTGCTGCCGCAGCGCTTCGTCGGTGAGCGCCGTCCCCTCGGCGTTGTCGGCGAGCAGGCGGTTCACTTCGCCGAAGTCGCGTCCATACCAGGCCCACAGGCCGTCGCCCAGGCCGTGCACCTCGCCCATGCCCGGGCGTGCGGCCAGCGGCACCGTGTCGAGGTAGTCGACGACGATCTGGCGGCGCCGCGCCTGCGTGTCCTCACCGTCCTGGTAGGCACGCAGCGAGGCCGATGCCATCTGGCGCAGCTTGTCGCGGACCGACCCGGTGCGGCCTTGCGGCGAGTGGCGGTACTTCTCGATCTGGGTCGCCAGCGTGCTGCCGCCCGTCGCCGTAGGGCTCAGGCTGACCGCCCGCAGCGCCTGCTCGAGCGCGGCCTTCGCGAAGCGTTCCGGATCGATCGCGGGGTTGCGCTGCGCCGGCTCCGCGTCCAGCAGGTGGCGGTCTTCGACGAACAGCAGGGCGCTCACCAGCAGCGGCGGCACGTCCTCGAAGCGCTCGTATGCGCGCTGAGGCACACGCGTGTGCAGCAGTGCCGCATTGCGGCAGTCGCGCACGGCCAGGCCGGCCTGGTTCTTCTCTCGGTACGGGATGAAGAGCCCGCGCTCCTGCAGTTCGATCAGCCGAGGCGACAGGCGGGCCTGGCGGGTGATGGCGTAGCCCTGGGAGTCCAGGCGCTGGATGAAGTCGGGAAGATCGTGATAGCCCAGCCGCTCGTCGTAAGGTCCGGTGTGGGGAAAGCGGATGGCATCGCTGGCACCGTTGCCGACGCTGAAGCTGGCACCGTTGCCGAGGTCGCGCCACAGGGCCGATTGCAGCCGGGAAGTCTTCAGTTCGTCTACCGCGAATACGGCAAGCGTGCCCCCCACGGCGACCCCGGCGCCGACCCAGAAAAGCTTCTTGAACCATGTCATGCTCTGCCTCGCGAACAGTCTGCACCGTGGGTTCGTCAGTGACGATGATGCTCTTTTTCGCGTCGATTTGGCATGGGTAAGATCGCGCCAGCCAACTGGCCCGGGCGTCCTTGCCTTTCCTACTTCCGGCCCAGCGACTTCAGCAGCCTGCCGGCTTCCTTCTTCCCGTCCACGCTGACATACGAGGAGGCCATCGCCTTCGTCAGGTAGTCGACCACCTTGCGGTGATTCTGGTTCGGTCCTTCCCAGAGAAAGAGCCGTCCCAGTTCCAGCGCCGCGTCGCCGTCGCCTTGCGCATAGGCGCGCTCGAACCAGAAGCGGGCCCAGCGGAAGTTGCCTTCGTCGCGATAGCAGATGGCGAGATTGGCGCAGCCCGCGATATCGCCGGCCCTGGCGGCCTTGCGGTACCAGTCGCGCGCAGCGGCGCTGTCCTGCTTCACGCCGATGCCGTGGTCGAGGAAGTAGCCGACGCTGTTGAGCGCGTGGGCCTCGCCCGCGGCCGCCGCCTTGAGAAACAGCGACAGCGCCTTCTTGTGCGCGCCGGCGTCCCACGCGTCGTTCGCCGCGAAAAACCAGTCGTCCCGGGTGGGTTCCTGCATGTGAGGGGTCTCCTTCGAAGCGCGGTTCAGAAGAAAGAAAAAATCTGTGTCCCGACCCCTCCCTGCGCACGGATCACTTAGCCTCGATCGGTCCGGCCATTCTGCCCACATCCGGCTCTTCCATGCACTTTCGCGCGCTGCCCATCGTTCTTCTTGCCTTTCCTCTTCTCACCCAGGCCGCTCCGCGCACCTGCCTCGTCGTCGGCATCAGCGACGGCGACACGCTCACGGCCCGCTGCGGCCGAATCGGCGCCTACGAGCGCGTGAAGGTGCGCATCGCCGCCATCGACGCGCCCGAGAAAGCCCAGCCCTACGGCCAGCGCAGCAGGCAGGCGCTGAGCAACATCTGCTTTCGGGAGCAGGCGCTCATCACCGAGATCGACACCGACCGCTACGGCCGCACGGTGGCCGACGTGAGCTGCAACGGCGAGGACGCCGGCAGCCGCATGGTGGCCGAAGGCTGGGCCTGGGTGTACGACTACAACCACCTGGCCACCCGGCGCGGCGGCGGGCTGTTCAGGCTGCAGGACAGCGCGCGCGCCCGGCGCCTGGGCCTGTGGGCCGACTCGAAGCCCACCCCGCCCTGGGAATGGCGCAGGCAGCAGCGCGACGAGCAGCCGCACTGGGGCAGCTTCTTCTGACGGCGGTGTGATCGGAGCCTGAGGCCGCTGGCGAGGAGGGCATCGCTCAGGATTCGCTCTTGCCTTGCACTTCCGCCACCACGCGCGCGTTGCGCTGGAAACTCCAGTAGGCGCCGGCCCAATCCATCATCACGACGATGCGATTGCGAAAGCCGATCAGGAAGTACGCGTGCGCGAACAGCCAGAACAGCCACGCGAGCCGGCCGCTGAAGCGCAGCGGGCCGAAGGGCGTGCCCAGGTCGACCACGGCCGAGTTGCGGCCGATGGTGGCGAGGTTGCCGTAGTCGGCATAGCGGAACGGCACCGTCGGCTGGCCCGCGATGCGGCGCAGGATGTTGGCGGCGGCTGCACGGCCCATCTGCTTGGCGCCGGGCGACACCCCGGGCACCGGCTTGGGCGGCTTGCCGGGCGCGTGGCTCATGGCGGCCGCGAGGTCGCCGACCACGCTGATCTCGGGACGGCCCGCCAGGCTCAGGTCGGGCTCGACCTTGATGCGGCCCGCGCGGTCGCACTCGACGCCGGTGGCCGTGCCCAGCATGCGGCCCAGCGGCGATGCTGCCACGCCGGCCGCCCACACCACGCAGCTGCTATCGATCCGGTAGCTCTCGACGGGTGCACCGTCCGCGCCGCCGCCGGTCTGCACTTCAAGCCCGGTGGCGTCGATGGAGGTCACGCGCGCATTGAGCCGCACTTCGACACCCAGCTTCTCCAGCTGTTCGAGCGCCTTCCGGCTCAGCGATTCGGGCATGGCCTGCAGCACGCGCGGACCGCCTTCGACCAGCAGCACCTGGGCACTGCCAGGGTCGATGTGGCGGAACTCGCCCGACAGCGTGTGCTTGGCGATCTCGGCCAGCGTGCCGGCCATCTCGACGCCCGTGGGGCCCGCGCCGATCACCACGAAGGTGAGCAGGGCTCGGCGGTGTTCCAGGTCGGCCGTGATTTCGGCGCTTTCGAACGACAGCAGAACGCGGCGGCGGATCTCGAAGGCATCGGCCAGCGTCTTCAGTCCCGGCGCCACGGGCGCCCATTCGTCGTGCCCGAAGTAGCTGTGCGTGGCGCCCGCCGCGACGATCAGGTGGTCGTACGGCACCCGGTCGCCGTTGGCCAGGTGCACGGACCGCGTCGCCGGGTCGATGCCGGCCACTTCGCCGAGCAGCGTCGTGATGTTCGGCTGCTTGCGGAACAGCGCGCGCACCGGCGCCGCGATCGACGGCGCCGCCAGCCCCGCGGTCGCCACCTGGTACAGCAGCGGCTGGAACAGGTGGTGGTTGGTCTTGTCGATCACCGTCACGTCCACGTCGGCGTTCTGCAGCTTGCGCGCGGCTTCGAGCCCGCCGAAGCCGCAGCCGACGATGACGACTTGGGGCCTGCCCGAGGGGTTGGTCGTTTGCATGCGGCGAATGATACGCAGCCGCCCTGCACGTGCTTCCATCTTGTGCCACAGTGGCTGCCCTTTTTGCCGATGTGCTCGCGGCGGGCCGGCGGCGTTTTGTCCTACGCGCCGCCGCGGCCCGGATGGGCTACAACTTGCGGCTGACCCGACTGGAGATTCCATGACGCTTTCCCGGCCGATCACACAGGCGGCGAGCGCACTGCGCGACAGGTTTCGCGAGGTGCGTGCAGCGAGCCTGGCGCTTGCCGCCCCGCTTTCCGCCGAAGACCAGTGCATCCAGTCCATGCCCGACGCGAGTCCGACCAAGTGGCACCTCGCGCACACCACGTGGTTCTTCGAGACCGTGCTGCTGCAGCCGCATGCGGCGGGCTACCAGCCTTTCGATGTGCGCTTTCACTATCTCTTCAACTCGTACTACGAGGCGCTGGGGCCGCGCCACCCGCGCCCGCAGCGGGGCCTGCTGACGCGGCCGTCGGTGGACGAGGTGCATGCCTATCGCCGGCACGTGGACGAGGCGGTGGTCGCGCTGCTGGAAGAGGGCGGGCTCGACTGGGCCACCGTCGAGCCCATCGTCACGCTCGGGCTGAACCACGAGCAGCAGCACCAGGAACTGCTGCTCACCGATATCCTGCACGCGCTGTCATGCAATCCGCTGCTGCCGGCCTACAAGCCGGCCGGCGGGCCTGCGCTGCGGCTGGCCGCGGTACCGCCGGCTGCGCGCTGGCTCGCGCAGCCCGGTGGCGTGGCCGAGGTGGGGCATGCGGGGCAGGGCTTCTCATTCGACAACGAGACGCCGCGCCACAAGGCCCTGCTGCAGCCCCATGCGATTGCCGACCGGCTGGTGAACTGCGGCGACTACGCGCAGTTCATCGCGGATGGCGGCTACCAGCGGCCCGAGCTCTGGCTGTCCGACGGCTGGGCCGCCGTGCAGGCGAACGGGTGGCGGCATCCGGCGTACTGGCTCGCGTCCGACGATCCGCGGCTGGGCTTCGGTTCGCAGCCGCAGGGTGCTGCGGGCTGGCATGTGTTCGGCCTGCATGGTGTGCGGCCGATGGAGGCCGATGCACCCGTCTCGCAGCTCAGTTTCTATGAAGCCGCCGCGTATGCCGAATGGGCCGGCGCGCGGCTGCCGACCGAATTCGAATGGGAGGCCGCGTTCGATGCGCCCGGCATCGCGCAGATGGCCGGCCATGTCTGGCAGTGGACGCGTTCCTCATACGACCCGTACCCCGGCTTCCGGCCGATGCCCGGCATCGCTGCCGAATACAACGGCAAGTTCATGGTGGGGCAACTGGTGTTGCGCGGTGGCAGCGTGGCCACGCCGGCGGGGCACACGCGGCCCAGCTACCGCAACTTCTTTCCGCCGGCGGCGCGCTGGCAGTTCTCGGGGCTGCGGCTCGCGAAAGACCTTTGATCATGCGCAATCCAACTTCCTCGTCCTCATCGCTGTCGTTCGTGCCTGCCGCGAAGCCGCGCGCTTCGTCTGCGCCCGCAGCCGCCGCGCCGTTGTCCGAGTTCGGACGCGAGATGCAGGCCGGGCTCGCGCGGTCGCCACGCCGCATTTCGCCGAAGTTTTTTTACGACGCGGCGGGTTCGCGGCTGTTCGACCGGATCTGCGAACTGCCCGAGTACTACCCGACGCGCACCGAGCTGCGCATTCTTGGCGAGTGCGCAGGGGAGATCGCCGGGCAGATCGGGCCGAATGCGGAGATCGTGGAGTTCGGTGCGGGGTCGTTGACGAAGGTGCGGCTGCTGCTCGATGCGCTCGACTCGCCCAAGCGCTATCTGCCCATCGATATTTCCGGCGAGCATCTGGAGGCTGCTGCGCAGCGGCTGAAGGCCGACTATCCGGAGCTGGTGGTGCAGCCCATTGCCGCTGACTACACGATGCCCTTGGTGCTGCCCGCGCCCGTGGCGGGTGCCGGGCGGCGCGTCGGTTTTTTCCCGGGGTCGACGATCGGGAATTTCGAGCCTGAAGAGGCACTGGCCTTCCTGCAACTGGCTGCCCGGATGTTGCGTGGCGGAGGGCTCTTGATTGGCGTGGACCTGGTCAAGGATCCGGGGCGGCTGCATGCGGCTTACAACGATGCGCAAGGGGTGACTGCGGACTTCAATCTGAATCTCCTGCGGCGCGCCAATGCCGAGCTCGATGCGGACTTCGATCTTGACGGGTTTGCGCATGCGGCGTTCTATAACGCGCCTCGGCAGAGGATCGAGATGCATCTTGTGAGCCGGGTGGCTCAGAGCGTTTCGCTGAATGGGGAGACGTTCGGGTTCGAGGAGGGCGAGACCATTCATACGGAGTACTCGCACAAGTTCACTGTTGAAGGGCTTCGTGCCTTGGCTGTTCGGGCCGGGTTTCGACCTGGGGCTGTCTGGACGGATCCGGAGAAGCTTTTTAGTGTTCACTGGCTGGTTGCCTAGGTTTGCTTCCGGGGCCCGGGGGGGGG